>DASXRH010000615.1:0-2561 GCA_036506715.1 Acidimicrobiales bacterium | reverse complement strand
AGCCGGGCTCGGCGTGGGCCGAGCTCGAACCTGAGTCCGACCCGGCCGCGCCCGGGGCGGTGCCCGACGTCGCCGAGACCGAGACCGCCACCGAGATCGACCTCACCGAGCACGAGGCCGAGCCCGAGCCGGCTGCCACCGACCCCAACGCCACCGTGTTCGCCCTGGAGCCGGAGACGGGGATCGGCGCGGGCCCGGCGTTCGACGATCTGCGCGACCGCTGGGAGGCGGTCCAGGTCGGATTCGTGGACGAACCCCGCCGGGCCGTCGAAGGGGCGGCCGGCCTGGTCGGCGAGGCCATCGACGCGCTGGGCGGCGACTGGGCGGCGGCCGACACGTCGACCGAGGACCTGCGGGTCGCGTTCCAGCGCTACCGCGGCATCTTCGACCAGCTCACGGCCTGACGCGCGCGTCTGTCGCTAGCGTCCCGGTCGTGGGGGACTGCCACGGAGGGGACGACGAGACCGCCCGCGTGCGCCGCTCGTTCGACGCGATCGCCGACCTGTACCGGCGCGACTTCGCCGGTGAGCTCGACGGCAAGCCGTACGACCGGGCCTTCCTGGCGGCCCTCGCCGATCGGTGGGGGCCGCTGGCCCGCGCCACGGGCCGGCCGGTGCTGGAGGTCGGGGCGGGGCCGGCCCACATCGGCGGGTACGTGGCGGCGCTGGGCGTGCCGATGATCGCGTCCGACGTGTCGACCGGCCAGCTGCGCGAGGCCCGGGCGCTCCCCGACCCGCCGCCGCTGGTCGCCGCCGACCTGGCCCGGCTGCCGGTGACGGACCGCGGGGTGGCGGGCGTCCTCGCCTTCTACTGCCTGATCTACGGGCCGGCCGGGGCCCTCGACGCCGTGTTCGCCGAGTGGCGCCGGGCCCTCGTCCCGGACGGGGTGGTCGCGCTGGCCGTCCACGCCGGCGAGGGCGAGCTGCACGTCGACGAGTGGCAGGGGCGGCCGGTCGACGTGACGCTGGTCCACCGCGACCCCGACGACGTGGTGGCCCGGGTGCGGCGGGCGGGGCTCGAGGTGCTCGACAGCCACCTGCGGCCGCCGTACCCGGCCGAGCACGGCACCGACCGCTTCTACCTGGTGGCCCGGCGCCCGGGCTGAGGCACCCCGGCGGTCACACCCGGCCGGTCACGTCGGACACCCACGACAGGTCGCCCGCCATCAGCTGGTCCAGCCAGCCGGCGGGGGCGCCGCCCATGAGCGTGCCGAGGTCCCAGTAGTCCTTCCACAGCGTGATGGTGCCGCCCTCGACGTGCTGGACCGAGACGAACGGCAGGGTCACGGTCTCACCGGTCGGCCAGTGCCACGTCTCGGTGTGCTCGGTGACGACGATGCCGCCCTCGGCCACCACCGTGGCCGGTCCGTGCTCGTAGCCGGTGAGCGCCTCGACGCCGAGGCGCAGCCGCTTCTCGACGGCGTCGGGCCCGACGGCGGCCGCGCCCGGTCCCGTGGGCACGTCGAAGTAGATCGAGTCCGGCCCGAAGAACGACCGCACCCGGTCCCAGTCGCGGGCGTAGAGGGCGTCCCAGAAGGCGGCGGTGACCGCCCGCGGCTCGGCGCTCACCGGGCCCCCCGCAGCAGCGCGCCCGGCGTGGCCCCGGTGTGCTCGCCGGCCGAGAAGGTGACGGTACCGCCCTTGACCGTGTGGACGTAGCCGTCGGCCCGCTGGACGAGGCGGGATGCCCCGCCGGGCAGGTCGTCGACCTTGGTCGGCCGGTGCAGCGCCAGGCGGTCGAAGTCGATGACGTTGGCGTCGCCGACGTACCCCGGGGCCAGCACGCCCCGGTCGCCCAGCCCGTAGAGCGTGGCGGTGGCCTGGGTGGTCTTGTGCACGGCCAGCTCGACCGGCAGCCGGCCCTCGGCCCGGTCGCGGGCCCAGTGGGTGAGCAGGAAGGTGGTCGTGGAGGCGTCGCAGGTCTGGCCGGCGTGGGCTCCGCCGTCGCCCAGGCCGAAGGCCGAGGTGGGGTGGAGCAGCATCTCCCGCACCGCCTCGAGGTTGCCCTGGCTGTAGTTGGCCACCGGGCTGTTGAGCAGCTCGCGCCCGCCGTCGACCAGCATGAGGTCGAGGAGCTGGTCCCACATGTCGACGCCG
This sequence comes from Acidimicrobiales bacterium, assembly GCA_036506715.1. Lineage (GTDB taxonomy): Bacteria > Actinomycetota > Acidimicrobiia > Acidimicrobiales > VFJN01 > ZC4RG19. The sequence continues at coordinate 465 of DASXRH010000615.1, read as the reverse complement.
CCGGCGGCGGCGATGGCGCCGACCGAGTCGGCCTTCCCCGGCTCGTAGTTGGGCGGGTCGCCCAGCAGGTAGATGCGGTCGGGGTGCATGAATCCCTGGATGATCGGGTCGTCGCCCATGGCAGCCACCTCGGCCACCAGGCGGGCCCGCAGCTCGGGCTCGGTGCGGATGCGGCGCACCTGCTCGTCCCACGGCACCAGGCCCACGCCGGTCTCGCCCCAGGCGGCGGTGAAGTTGAAGGGGTGGAACGTCTGGAACCCGAGCAGGATCGACACGGTCCGCCCGTGGACCTGGGGCCGGACGGCCACGCCCTCGGCGGCGGCCGCGGCGGTGAGGTCGAGCTGGCGGCGCCACAGGTCGGGGTCGGTGTTGTTCTGGAGCAGGGCGTAGGTCACCGGCCGGCCGACGGCCTTGGACAGCCGCCGCATCCAGTCGACCTCGCGCTCGGGGGCCGCCAGGTCCTCG
>DASXRH010000614.1:0-4398 GCA_036506715.1 Acidimicrobiales bacterium | reverse complement strand
GCCAGTTCTGGCCCTCCAGCACGAGGTCGGTCCACTCGCGCTCGCCGAAGTGCTCGAAGGGCGAGCCCGGCGCGGAGGCCGACTCGCGGAACCGCTGGATCTGAGGGTTCTCGCCCATCTCGGTGGCCAGCTGCAGGGGGTCGACCTCGGTCTCCCACGGGAGGTCGGTCTCGCCGTTCCACTGCGAGCGCTTGGCCTTCTCGTAGAGCCGGTTGAGGGCCGGGCGGGCGCCCTTCTCGTAGTCCCACGTGAAGATCGCGTCGGCGTTGTCGACCACGGCATGGATGGCCTCGTCGACGTCGGTGTTGGCGATCGCCAGGATCGCCTCGAGGTCGTCGACGTCCTGACGACCGAGCATGTCCTCATTGGTTGCCATGGGTGTCCCTTCCCTGGTCGAGCTGTGGGCCGGTGGGGCCGATGCCCGTCACCAGCCGGTCGATGAGCCGGCGCCACTCCCGGTCGTCGGCGTGGGGCAGCCCGACCGCCTCCATGACCAGGAACCCCATGCTCAGCGCCTGGCAGAACTCCGCGACCGCGCCGGGGTCGAGGTCGGTGGCGACGCTGCCGTCGGCGTGGCCGGCCGCCACGACGCCGGCCATCTGGTCCCGCGACCCGATCAGCCGCTCGCGCAGCAGCGCGGCGACCTCGGGGTCGCGGCGGGCGGCCACGAGGCCCTCCCACAGCAGCGTCCAGCGCCGGCGGCGGGCCCCGGGCAGCCGGTAGCCGGCCCGGCGCAGGCCCTCGGCCGTGGCGCCGGGGCGGGTGCCGCCCCGGAACATCTCGTCGATCGGGGCGCCGCCGACGGCCGCCAGCAGCAGGTCGGCCTTGTTGCGGAAGTTGGTGTAGATCGCCCCGGTGGACAGGCCGGCCCGGCGGACCACCTCCTGCACCCGGGTGCCGTCGTAGCCCCGCTCGGCGAACACCTCGGCGGCCGCCGCCACGAGCCGGTCGCGCACCGGGGTCGCCGCGTCGGCCGCCGCCGCGGTCCTCGTTGCCATGGCGTCAGAATAATGGTTACTCACCATGAGCGGAAGCCCGTCCGTCCCGCCGACTCGGAGGGGTCCCGTCACCGAGCGTGTCGGCACTGGCGGGTGGACACCGAGAAGTCCCCCGCTGCACCGCGCTGAGTGGCCCACCTCTCCCCGAAATCGACTATCACTGGTAGTCGATGGGGACTGTGGTGGCAGGGGGGTCGGGAGCCGACGCCGCCGAGGGCCTCGCCACCCGGCGGGGACGCCGGGCGCGAGCGGGCGATCCACGGCACACTGGCTCCCCGGCGACGGACGACGAGCAGGGCGGGCCGGGGCCCACCCGGCGTGGGGTCATGGGCCGCGTCGCCGCGTTCGTGCAGGACTACCTGCCGCGCGGCAACACGCTCGACGAGGAGACGTTCCGTCAGCGCCACCTGTTCCTCTGCTGGGTGCTGGCCCTGCACGTGCCGGCCCTGTACGTGCTGGGCTTGGTGCGGGGCTACGGCCCCGTGCACGTCGGGCTCGAGGTGCTGTTCCCCGCCGCCTGCGTCGCGTTCGCCCGCCTGTCGATCAACCGGCGGCTGGCCGCCTTCTTCGTGACCGCCGGCCTCGTCTACTGCTCATCGGTGCTCGTCCACCTGTCGGGCGGCGTCATCGAGGCCCACTTCCACTTCTTCATCCTCATCGGCCTCATCGCCCTCTACCAGGACTGGGTGCCGTTCCTGTGGGACGTCGTGTTCACGGTCGTCTCCCACGGGCTCGGCAGCGCCATCGGCTCCACGCTGATGTTCAACCACCCGGCGGCCCAGCGCCAGCCGTGGACCTGGGCCCTGATCCACGGCGTGGCCGTGCTGGCGGCGTGCATCGGCGTGATCATCTTCTGGAAGAACACCGAGGACGCCCAGGCGCGCAATGTGGCGCTGGTGGCCGACCTGGCCGGCGCCGACGCCCGGCGGCGCGAGGCCGTGTCCCGCCTGCTCGTCAACCTGGCCCGGCGCAACCAGTCGCTCATCGACCGCCAGCTCGAGGTCATCGGCGACCTCGAGCAGCGCGAGCGCCAGCCCCACATGCTCGAGGAGCTGTTCCGGCTCGACCACCTGGCCACCCGCATCCGCCGCAACGCCGAGTCGCTGATGGTGCTGTCGGGCGACGAGCCGCCCCGCCGGTGGGGCACGCCGGTGCCGCTCAGCGACGTGGTCCGGGCCGCGGCCGCCGAGGTCGAGGACTACCGGCGGGTCGACGTCCTGGTCGACGACCACCTCGACGTGATCGGCCGGGCCGTGGCCGACCTCGCCCACCTGCTGGCCGAGCTGATCGAGAACGCCACCACGTTCTCGCCTCCCACCTCCGAGGTGCGGGTGCGCAGCCACCTCTCGCCCGGCGACCCCGTCGCCTTCGTCATCACCGTCGAGGACATCGGCGTCGGCATGGCCGAGGTGGAGCTGCGTGACACCAACCGGCTGCTGGCCGAGGTGCCCGAGGTCGACGTCCAGCGGGCCACCACGCTCGGCTTCCACGTCGTGGCCCGGCTCGCCCAGCGCTACGGCATCGCCGTCCACCTGGCGGGCACGCCGGGCGGGGGCCTGACCGCAGTGATCAGCCTGCCCTCGGAGCTGCTGAGCGAGCGGCCGGCCGGCGCTGCGCCCGCCGCCGTCGAGTACGGGCGCGACCAGCGCTACCAGCAGGCGGCCCGGGCCTGGACCGGCACCCGGTCGGGGAGGCCCGTCCCCAACGGGGTGCCCGACGGGTGGGGGCGGACCGCCGCCCGCCGGCTGGTGCTCGACCCGGCGGCCCGGCCCCCGGTCACTCCCTCGCCCGAGGCGGCCCCGCCGGCACCGCCCGTGGCGCCCGCGGCCTGGGTCCCGCCACCAGACCCGACGCCGCCGCCCAAGCCGGCCTGGTGGTACGCCTCCGACCCCGACGGCGGGGCGACCGCCGACCCGTCCCCCGCGGCCGACGCGCCGGGGACCGCCGTGCCCCCCGTGGCGCCGCCCGCGACCGCCCCGCCGGCCACCACCGCCGACGGGCTGGTGCGCCGGGTGCCGGGCACCCACCTGACCCCCGCGCTGCGCCGCCGCGCCGGCGCGCCGGGCACGCCGCCGGCCCCGCCGGCGCCGGGGTCCTCCCGCGACCCGGAGCGGGTGCGCCGGATGCTGTCCAGGTTCCAGGCCAACCAGCGGGCCGGCCGCGCCGCCACCCCGGCGCCCCCCGACGGCAAGGAGGACAGGTGACCCCCAGCCCCGACGACGACCACGACCTCGGGTGGCTGGCGACCAGCTTCGCCGGGCGGATCCCCGGTGTCTCCAGCGTGCTCGTCCTATCGTCCGACGGCCTCGTCCTGGCCCGCTCCGACGACCTGGCCCGCGAACTGGCCGAGACCCTGGCGGCCGTGGCCGCCGGGCTGGCCAGCCTCACCGCGGGCGCCGCCCGCCACCTCGACGCCGGCGCCGTCCACCAGGTGATCGTCGAGATGGACGGCGGCTACCTGTTCGTCACCAACATCAGCGAGGGCTCGGCCCTCGCCGTGATGTCCACCCCGGACTGCGACATCGGGCTGGTCGGCTACGAGATGAGCGTCCTGGTCACCCGGCTGGGCCAGGTGCTCACGCCGGCCCTGCGCGCCGAGCTGTCGGCGCGGCCGGCCCCATGACGCGCCCGGGCCGGCCGGGGGACCCCCGGGTCGTGCCGGTCTACGCCCTCACCGGCGGGCGCGCCCGGTCGCGGGGTGAGGACCTGCAGCTCGAGACCCTGGTCATCGCGACCGCCGCCGGGCTGGCCGAGCAGCCCCGGCTGCGCTTCGAGCGGGCCCGCATCGTCGAGGCGTGCCAGCGCCCGCTCTCGGTGGTCGAGGTGGCGGCCCAGCTCCAGATCCCACTGGGCGTGGCCCGGGTCCTGGTCTCCGACCTGCACGCCGAGGGCCTGCTCACCGTCCGGCACCTCCCCGCGACGGCCGACGGGCGGCCCGACGTCGACGTTCTCGAGCGCCTGCTGAGCGGGCTCCGGAGCCGCTGAGATGCACGACCCCCTGGCCGTCAAGGTCGTGGTCGCGGGCGGCTTCGGCGTCGGCAAGACCACGTTCGTGGGCTCGGTCTCCGAGATCACGCCGCTCACCACCGAGGCCCCGCTCACCGAGCTGTCGGTCGGCATCGACGACACGACCGTGGTGGGCGCCAAGACCTCCACCACCGTGGCGTTGGACTTTGCTCGGCGCACCATCGACGACGCCCTGGTCCTGTACCTGTTCGGCACGCCCGGCCAGGACCGGTTCTGGTTCATGTGGGACGACGTGACCCGGGGCGCGGTGGGGGCGGTGATCCTGCTCGACACGCGCCGGCCGGGCGACGCCTTCGCCGCCATCGACTACTTCGAGGACCGGGGCATCCCGTTCGTGGTGGCGGTCAACGTCTTCGACGGCGCCCCGCGCCAC
>DASXRH010000613.1:0-2088 GCA_036506715.1 Acidimicrobiales bacterium | reverse complement strand
TCGAGCATGGCAAAGGTGGCCGCGTACCTGTCGGTGTCCACCATCGTCGTTCGCCTCCCAGCACGGGTATCGAGTCCGGGGATGGTACCCACGAGGGCGCGGCCCAATCCTCGCGGCCGGGCGCGATGATGCGCGGGCCGGTGCCACGTTCCCATCGCATGCCGACGACCGCCCTCGCGCGCGTGCACGACGCCATGTCCGCGCACGTCGAGGCCGGCGAGATGCCGGGCCTCGTCACGCTCGTGGCCCGGGGCGACGACGTCCACGTGGACGCCATCGGCTCCCCGTCGTTCGTCGACCCGACCCCCCTCGACCGGTCGGCCATCTTCCGCATCGCATCGCTCGCCAAGCCGATCACGGCGGTGGCGGCGATGTCCCTGGTCGAGGACGGGGTGCTCCGCCTCGACCAGCCCGTCGACGACCTGCTGCCCGAGCTCGCCGATCGCCGGGTCCTGCGGGCGATCGACGCCGAGCTCGACGACACGGTGGCCGCCCACCGCCCGATCACGGTCGAGGACCTGCTCAGCTTCCGGCTCGGGTTCGGGGCGGTCATGGCCCCGCCCGGCACCTACCCGATCCAGCGGGCCGAGGCCGAGCTGCAGCTGCAGAGCATCGGGGGGCCGCCCTGGCCGCCGGGGTCGTACGACGTCGACGGGTGGATGGCGGCGCTCGGGTCGCTGCCGCTCATGTTCCAGCCGGGCGAGCGGTGGCTCTACCACACGTCCATCCAGGTGCTGGGCGTGCTGGTGGCCCGCGCCGCGGGCGCGGACGTCGGGACGGTGCTGCGCGAGCGCATCTTCGAGCCGCTCGCCATGGCGGACACCGGCTTCACCGTGCCGGCCGACCGGCGGAGCCGGCTGACGACCGCCTACCAGCCCGATCCGGAGACGGGCCAGCTCGCCGTGCTCGACGATCCGGCGGACAGCTGGTGGGCCACCCCGCCGTCGTTCCCCGACACCAGCTGGCTGGTGTCGACCATCGACGACTTCTGGTCGTTCGTGTCCATGCTGCTGGCCGGCGGGACCCTACGGGGCCGGCGGGTGCTGTCCTCGGAGACAGTGGCGCTCATGACCGCGGACCGGCTCACGCCCGCCCAGCGGGAGGCGTCGCGGCTCTTCCTCGGCGACCACGGAGGCTGGGGCCTGGGGATGGCCGTCCCGGCGGCGGGCAGCACGGCGCCCCTGCCGTCGGGCATCGGCTGGGAGGGTGGCACCGGCACCTCCTGGCGGTCCCACCCGGGCAGCGGCGTGACGGGGATCCTGTTCACCCAGCGCCACGTCACCTCGCCGGTGCCCCCGCCCGTGGTCGAGGACTTCTGGGCCGCGATGAACGCCGCACCGCTCAGCTGACCGCGGCGAGCGCGGCCCGGATGGCGGCGACGGACCGGTCGACGTCGTCGGCGGTGGTGCGCCAGCTCGACACCGAGATCCGCATGAGGCGCCGGCCGCGCCAGGTCGTGGCGCCCATCCAGCACTCGCCCGAGCGCTGGACGTGGTCGACGACGCGGTCGGTGCGGTCGTCGTCGCCGAAGCCGGCGAGGACCTGGTTGAGCACGACGTCGTTGGCGACGCTGACCCCGTCGATCTCGGCGAGCTGCTCGGCGAAGCGCCGGGCCAGGCCGCAGCACCGGTCGACGAGGTCGGCGACGCCGGTGCGGCCGAGTTGGCGCAGGGCCGCCCAGGTCGCGAACCCGCGAGCCCGGCGCGACGACTCGGGCACGTAGTCGGAGGGCGCCCGGAGCCCACCCTGGCCGTGCCCGGTCAGGTAGGCGGCGGTGAAGCTCATGGCGGCGGCATGGGCGTCGGGGTGGGCGCAGAACGCGTAGCCGCTGTCGTAGGGGACGTTGAGCCACTTGTGACCGTCGGTCGCCCACGAGTCGGCCCGGTCGCCGCCGGCGGTGAGGTGCCGGGTGGCGGGGCTGGCCGCGGCCCACAGCCCGAAGGCGCCGTCGACGTGGACCCACGCCCCGTGGTCGTGGGCGACGTCGGCCGCGACGCCGAGGTCGTCGACAGCCCCGGTGTTGACGTTGCCGGCCTGGGCGCACACGATCGTGGGCCCCTGGCAGGCCGCCAGCACCTCGGGCAGGGC
>DASXRH010000612.1:0-4362 GCA_036506715.1 Acidimicrobiales bacterium | reverse complement strand
AGCTTGATCATCCGTTCGGCCGTCTCGGTCGAGCCGTAGGTGGTGCCGGTGACGAACGAGCCGGTGCGGCTGAGACGGCCCAGCGGGTCGGTGCGGTAGGTCGAGTGCTCCGCCACGCCGGCCATGGCCAGCGGGTGCAGGGTCTGCAGCAGCAGTGCCGACAGCCCGCCGAGCAGCATCGTCGGGTCGCCGTGGACCCGCCAGGTGGCGCTGCCCGGGCCGAACAGGCCGGGGTCGCCGGGCGGATCGGTGTACTGCTCGAAGGGCAGGCGCTCCGCCGCTAGCGACCGGGCGAGCGGCGCCATGAGCTGATGGCGGAGGGCGCCGCCGACGACCGGCAGGTCGCCCAGGGTGGGCAACGAGACCATCCTGGCCTCCAGTTCGGGGAACGGGTCCAGTCTAGGTGGCGCCATCTTGACAGGTGTCAAGGCCACATGGCGCGCGACTAGCCTGCCCTGCCGTGACGGCCGTGGTGAGCGAGGGCCAGCTGCTGGACCTGGCGCTCGACGCCTTCGCCGACCAGGGCTACGACGGCACCTCGGTGCGGGACGTGTGCCGGCGGCTGGGCGTCAGCCACAACCTCGTCCACGAGCGCTACGGGTCGAAGGAGGCGCTCTGGTACGCCGCCATCGACCACGGCTTCCGCACGCTGGCCAACGAGCTGGCCGACGCCGCCCAGAGCACCGAGGGCGACGAGCTCGACCGGCTGCGGGCCATCCTCGTCCGCTACGTCGAGGTCACGGCCCGGCGCCCCGCGCTCATCCGCATCATCAACCACGAGGCGGCCCGGCCCGGCGGCCGCCTCGACCACGTCTACGACACCTACATCGAGCCGGCCACCAGGATCGCCGAGGTGGTCCTGCGTGACCTGGCCGCCGCCGGCCGGGCCCGCGAGGTCTCGCCGGCCACCCTCCACTTCCTCGTGGGCCACGGCGCCGGCGGCATCGTCAGCCTCCCGGCGCTGGCCGGTCGCTTCCCCGGCGGCGTCCGCAGCCTCACCGACCAGGCCCGGGAGGCGGTCGACGTGGTGTTGCGCGGCATCGTCGTCTAAGCAGTGCCCATGACGCCGATGGACGACAGCCCGCCCGCTCCCGCCGACCTGGCCGAGCTGGTGGCGGCGATGACGAAGGACCCGCTGGTCGAGGGCGACGAGCCCGTCTCGATCTGGATGCTCGTGAAGTCCCGCGACAGGGACGGCGACCTGGTGTGGGGCGTGCGCAACGCCGGCGAGCCCCTGACCTCCGAGGAGCTGCTGGGCGCGCTCACCGGGTTCACGGCCTCGCTGACCCGGGACCTGGCCTCCGACTGGGAGTAGGCCTCAACCCTCAGAACGTCCACGGCGAGGTCACGCGTCTCGGCGAACCGTCACTGTGTTCCCCGCTCCTGGCGCCTTCGGCGCCGGGCCGCTCTGGCCACGGCCTCCCTAGTCGGTCGGCCTCAGTCAGGTACGACGCCGCGCAGGCCGTCGGCGCCGAACAGGCCCTCCAGCATCCCCGACATGTCCGGGCCCCGGCGCACCGCGTGGCCGCCGTCGACGCTGATGTTCTCGCCGGTGATCCACGTGGACTCGGGGCCGAGCAGGAACCGCACCAGCGCCGCCACGTCCTCGGGCTCGCCGATGCGGCCGAGCGGCGTGCACGCCAGGTAGTCGTCCAGCACCGGGCCCGGGGCGGTCAGCATCTCCACCAGGTCGGTGCGGGTCAGCCCGGGGCGCACGGTGTTGACCCGCACGCCGCTGGCCCCCAGCTCGTCGGCCGCCACCCGGCACAGCATGTCGATGCCGGCCTTGGCCGGCCCGTAGGCGCCGAACCAGCGGTGGGTGACCGCCCCGGCCACCGACGAGATGGCCACGATCGAGCCGCTGCCCTGGCGGGCCATGACCCGGGCCGCGTGCTTGAGCGTGAGCAGCGTGCCCGTGAGGTTGAGGTCGAGCGTGCGCCGCCACGCGCCCGCGTCCACCTGGGTGAGCGGCCCGATGGTCTCGGAGCCGCCGGCGCTGATGACCACGCCGTCGAGCCGGCCGGTGCCGGCCGTGGCGGCGGCCACCGCCGCGGCCACCGCGTCCTCGTCGGTCACGTCCGCGGGCACGGTGGTCACCGCGGTCCCCGGGGCCGCGGCCTCGATGGCGGCCGCCCCCGCCGCCAGCCGCTCCTCGGAGCGCCCGGCGATGGTCACCGCCGCCCCGTCGACGGCCAGCCGCACCGCGCAGGCCAGCCCGATGCCGCTGCCCCCGCCCGTGACCAGAGCCGAGTACCCGGCGAGATCCTGTCCGTTCGTGCGTGCCACCGACCGTCCCCTCCTGACGAAAGCGTCACCGAGACTACGATCCGCTGCGAGCGGGCGCGAAAGCCGAGGCAGCGAGGGGAGGCCGACGTGGCCGACCTGGTGATCCGCAACGGTCTGGTCGTCGACGGCAGCGGTGCCCCGCCGGCCGTGGCGGACGTGGCCGTCGACGGCGGCCGCATCACCGCCGTCGGCCCCGGTCTCGACGAGCGCGGGCGGCGCGAGGTCGACGCCGAGGACCAGGTGGTGGCGCCGGGCTGGGTCGACGTCCACACCCACTACGACGGCCAGGCCACCTGGGACGCCGAGCTGACCCCGTCGTCGTGGCACGGCGTGACGACCACGGTGTTCGGCAACTGCTCGGTCGGCTTCGCCCCGGTGCGGCCGGGCACGCAGGACTTCCTCATCAACCTCATGGAGGGGGTCGAGGACATCCCCGGCTCGGTCCTGGCCGAGGGCATCGACTTCCGGTGGGAGTCGTTCGCCCAGTACCTCGACGCGCTGGCGGCCACGCCCCGGGTCATGGACGTCGGCGCCCAGGTGCCCCACGCCGCGCTCCGGTTCTACGTGATGGGCGATCGGGGCGCCGATCACGCCGAGGCGGCCACGGCCGACGAGATCGGCGAGATGGGCCGGCTCACCGCCGAGGCCGTCGCGGCCGGGGCGCTGGGCTTCACCACCTCGCGCACGGTCAAGCACCGGGCCAAGGACGGTCGCTTCACCCCCAGCCTCAGCGCCGCCGACGCCGAGCTGCTGGGCATCGCCGAGGCGCTCGGTGGCGCCGGGCGGGGCGTCCTCCAGTGCAACTCCGACTTCGGCGACGACCACGAGCTGGCGCTGCTGCGGCGCATGGCCGAGGTGTCGGGCCGGCCGCTGTCGTTCTCGCTCATCCAGGTCGACGGGGCCCCCGACCGGTGGCGGGACCTGCTGGCCGGCGTGGCCGAGGCCAACGCCGCCGGCGCCGTGCTGCGGGTGCAGGTGGGGTCCCGTCCGATCGGCGTTCTCTTCGGCCTGGAGGCCACGCTCAACCCGTTCATGGTCCACCCGACCTACCAGGCGGTGGCCGGGCTGCCGCTGGCCCAGCGGGTGGCCGAGCTGCGCCGTCCCGAGGTGCGCGACGCCCTGCTGGCCGAGCGGCCCGAGGGCGGGTTCGCCGGGTTCCTCGCCCGGGCCATGGATCGCACCTTCGAGCTGACCGACCCGCCCGACTACGAGCCGCCGCCGTCGGCCTCGATCGCCGCCCGGGCCGCAGCCGAGGGCCGGACGACCTGGGCGCTGCTCTACGACCTGCTGCTGGCCGACGAGGGGCGGGCGCTGCTCTACCACCCGTTCGAGAACTACTCGTCGGGCGACCTCGAGCCGGTGGCCGCCATGCTGCGCTCGCCCCACGCCATCGCCGGGCTGGGCGACGGCGGCGCCCACGTGGGCACGATCTGCGACGCCTCGTTCCCCACCACCCTGCTGACCCACTGGGTGCGCGACCGCACCCGGGGCGAGCGGTTCCCGCTCGAGTTCGTGGTCAAGCGGCAGACGGCCGACACCGCGGCGGCCATGGGCTTCACCGACCGGGGCCGGCTGGCCCCGGGGCTGCGGGCCGACGTCAACGTCATCGACCTCGACAAGCTGACGCTGCGCAAGCCCGAGATGGCCCACGACCTGCCGGCGGGGGGCAAGCGGCTGGTCCAGCGGGTCGACGGCTACCGCCACACGTTCGTGGCCGGGGTCGAGACCTACGCCGACGGCGAGTGGACCGGCGCCACCCCCGGCCGGCTGGTGCGGGGCGCCGTCTGAACATGTGCCGGGGTCAGTGGCCCCGGGCGATCCACTCGTCGAGGTGGGGGGCCTCATCGCCCACGGTCGTCGACCCGCCGTGGCCGGTGTGGACGACCGTCCGGGGCGGCAGGGTCAGCAGCCGGCGGCGGATCGAGGCGATGATCGTGGGGAAGTCGCTGTGGCTGCGGCCGGTGGCGCCCGGCCCCCCGCGGAACAGCGTGTCGCCCGAGAACAGCACGTCGGCCCCGCCCTCCCCGGCGCCAGGGGCCAGGAAGCAGCAGCACCCCGGGGAGTGGCCGGGCGTGT
>DASXRH010000611.1:0-3935 GCA_036506715.1 Acidimicrobiales bacterium | reverse complement strand
GTCGATGATGTAGATGCCGTTGCGCTCGCCGAAGATGAACCGCTTCATCTTCGGGTTCCAGCGGCGGGTCTGGTGCCCGAAGTGGACACCGGCCTCGAGGAGTTGCTTCATGGTGACGACAGCCACGGGGACGTCCTTCCCATCGGTTGGCGTGACCGGCCCGGCGCCCGGAGGCGACCGTGGGTGGGGCCGGCTGCGATATGTGTGGATTCGTGCAGGGGCGCGGTCGGGGTTCCGACCGACGGGACAGCCTATCGGCGCCGCCACCCGCCCCGCACCTCCGATATCCGGCGGTCACGGCGCGCCCGCCGCCACGAGGCCGCCGAGCCCGTCCTCGGCGCCGGCGATGGCGTGGCCGATCACCACGTCGGCCACCACGTCGGTCCGGCCCTCGCAGCCGGGCGGCTGACCGGCCAGCGCCCGGGCCAGCTCGGCGGTGGCGGCGCCGGAGCCGACCAGGTCGCGGTGGGCCCCCAGACCGGAGACGGGGACGGTGACGGTGCGCCCGCCGGCCACCTCGGTCGCCGGCGCCGGCGCCACCAGGTCGCCCCTGGCCCCGATCGACACGAGGTCGACCCCGGCGGGTACCCCGAGGGCCCCCAGGCGGTCCACGATGACGGACCCCTCGGCCAGCTGGCCCACGACCGGCGCCCCGGGGTCGAGTCCGAGGTCGAGCCCGCCGGCCGCCACGTCGAGGGCGGCCCCGGTGAGCACCCGCTCGTTGCCGGTGGCGACCAGGGTGGCCAGCGCCGCCCCCCGGTGCGGTGAGCCCAGGGTGGCCACCAGGCCGATGCGCCCGAGGTCGACCCCTCGGCCGGCCAGGTCGGCCAGCGCGAGCCGAACGACGAGCCCGCCGAGCGAGTGGCCGTAGAGGTCGACGGTGACCCCGGGCTCGGCCACCAGCACGTCCTCGACCAGGTCGGCCAGCCGCCCGGCCGCCACGTCGACGTCCCCCTGGGTGTCGCCCGAGCCGTACGCCTGCTCGGGGATGGCGGCGAGCGCCCCCGCCGGCGCCTGGCCGGGGATGCGCCCCCCGGCGTAGCTGAACCGGACGAGGTGGTCGCGCCGGTAGCCGAGCTCGTCCACCCGGAGGTCGTCGACGGCCGCGGCGTCGCTGGTCGAGCCGAGCCCCCCGACGGTGACGACCACTCGCGCCTGCCCGGCCACCGGCCGCACGGGCGGCGGCCCGCCCGAGCAGGGCTCGGTGGCCAGCAGCCGGGCCCCGAGGTCGTCGACCAGGTCGAGGCCCCGGGCCAGCGGCGCCAGGCCGGGCCCGGTCGCCCCACCCCGCACGGTGCCCTCGAGCCAGGCCAGCGCCGACGTCCCCGACGGCAGATCGAGGTCGAGGTGCGGCAGCCGGGGCCCGTGGCCGAGAGTGATGGCCGCCAGCGCCCGGGCCTCGGCCGGCGGCGAGCTGCCGGGCGGGACCTCGTAGGGCAGCAGCACCACGGTGGTCGCCGCCCCGGCGAACAGCGAGGCGGGGTCGATGTAGCTGTCCCCGAGCCGGGCCCCGAAGTGGAACACGCTGCCGGCGGTCCCGATCCGGTCGCCCTGGTGGACCGGCTGGCCGAGCACGACGTCGACGGCGGCCAGGAACGAGTAGCTGGTCCGCACCCCGTCGGCGTGGAGGATCGTGACGTGGAGCGCCCCGCCCACCGGTCCGGCGAACACGACGGTGCCGTCGGCACTGGCTCGCACGGGCGTGCCGGGGACGGTGGCGTACTCGAGCCCGCGGTTCCCGGGCCCGAACGGCTGTGCCGGCGGCCGGAAGGGGTCGCTGACGGGCGCGTCCACGGGCGGGATGTAGCTGACGGCCCCGCCGGGGTCCCCCGCCGCCGCCACCACCGACGCCGAGGCCGGCGGCCCGGCGGCCAGCACCCCGGCGGCGCACACGGTGACCCGCAGGGCCAGGCTCAGCGGGTGCGGCCACCGGCGACTGCGGTGGTGGCGGCGCCGGGGCCCGGGTCGCAGCGGCCGCCACCTCCCCCACCGAGACGGCGTGGTGGCAGGCGACGGGTCGGTGGCCGATGGCGTGCGCGGCATGGTCTCCCCTCCGGGGGCGCGGTGGATCAGTGGGGAGAAGGAGGAGGCGGCGCCGGCCGGCCGGACCGGCGCCGCGATCAGAGGTGCCGGCGCGCGCCGGCGATCGGGACTCGTCGGCGGCCACGCCGTCGACGGTCAGGCCTGGTGATCAGGCGAGCCGGCGGTTGCCGGCGATCGGGACCCGTCGGCGGCGACGCCGTCGACGGTCAGGCCTGGTGATCAGGCGAGCTCGCGCTCCGTGGCGGAGAGCCGCCGGCGGAGCTGGGCCACGACCTTGCCGTGAATCTGGCAGGCGCGGCTCTCGGTGACCCCGAGGACCACGCCGATCTCGGCCAGCGTCAACCCGTCGTGGTAGTAGAGCGCCACGACCTCGCGCTCCCGCTCGGAGAGCTGGTCGATGGCGTCGACCAAGGCGCGCCGGGTCTCGGCCAACTCGACCCGCTGGCAGGGGCCCTCGTCGTCGGTGTCGGCGAGCACGTCGCCCACCGTGAGGGCCGAGTCGCCGTCGATGGCGGCGCCGAGCGTGGCGTCGAGGGTGACCAGGTTGACGACCGCCACCTGGGCCTGGGCTCGGGCCAACTCGTCGTCGGTCATGCCGAGGGCGGTGGCGAGCTCGGCCTCGGTGGGCCAGCGGTGCAGCTCGGCCTGGAGCGTGCCGAGCGCCGTGTCGATGGCCCGGGCCTTGGCCCGCACCGACCGGGGCACCCAGTCGTTGCCGCGCAGCTCGTCGAGGATGTGGCCCTTGATTCGGGCCACGGCGTAGGTCTCGAACCGGTAGCCCCGGTCGGGCTCGAACTTCTCGACGGCGTCGATCAGCCCGAACACGCCGTAGCTCACCAGGTCGGCCCGGTCCACGTGGCTGGGGGCGCCGGCGACGATGCGCCCCGCGACGAACTGCACCAGCGGTGCGTAGTGCAGGATCAGTTCGTCCCGAGCGGAACGTTGACGCGCGTACTTGTACGCGTGCCACAGCCCCAGAATGTCGCAATCAACGTGCGTCACGTACGCGTCCCTAAGCCCGCGGGTGGGTGGCGTCGAACACAGACCTCAGCCGTTCTTTCGAGACGTGAGTGTAACGCTGCGTCGTCGCCACGTCCGAATGCCCGAGCAGCTCCTGGACAACCCGCAGGTCAGCGCCTCCGTCGAGCAGATGCGTCGCGAACGTGTGCCGCAGAGCGTGAGGATGGGTGGGCGATGTCGCCCGGCGGTCGACGATGCGCCGCGCGTCCCGGGGCGTGAGCCGGCGCCCCCGGCGGTTGAGGAACACGGCCGCCGCCGGGGTGTGCTCGGTGACCAGCGCGGCCCGGCCGTCGGCCAGCCAGCGCCGGATCGCGTCGGCGGCCGGGTCGCTGAGCGGCACGGTCCGCTGCTTGCCCCCCTTGCCCCACACGACGACCCGGCCGCGGCCGAGGTCGACCTCGTCGACGTCGAGCCCGGTGGCCTCGGCGATGCGCAGGCCGCTGCCGTAGAGCAGCTCCAACAGCGCGGAGTCCCGCAGGGCGACCGCCCCCCGGGCCAGGCCGTCACCCGCGGCCGCGCCGTCAACCGGGGCCGTGTCGAGGAGGCGCCGCAGCTCGGCGGGCCGCAGCACGCGGGGCAGGCGGGCCTCGCCCTTGGGGGCACTGAGGCCGGCGGTAGGGTCGCGGCCCACGTACCCCTCCCGGACCAGCCAGCGGAAGTAGCGCCGCAGCGACGAGGCCCGCCGGGCGATGGTGCGCCGGGCGTTGCCCCGGGTGGCCATGAAGGCGAGGTAGCGGCGCAGGGTCTGGCGCTCGACCGCACCGGGCTCGTGGAGGCCGAGGCGCTCGGCCCAGATGGTGAAGGACCGCACGTCCCGCAGGTAGGCCTCGACGGTGGCCGGCGCCGCGGCGGTCAACGACCGGCCGAACTCG
>DASXRH010000610.1:0-1747 GCA_036506715.1 Acidimicrobiales bacterium | reverse complement strand
CGCTCGGCGTTGCGCTGGCCGGCCTCCTGTTCTGGTGGTGGCCGAGGATCGAGGACCTCCTGCTCGAACGGGGCGAGGCCACGACGACGGGACCGGCCACGCTCGGTCCGGGACTGGCGCTGAGCGGGATCTCCCTCGGCCTGCAGGTCATCGTGGGCGTGCTGATGGTCACCGCGGCGTTCCCGCTGGCCACCGCCCCGGCCCCCGCGTCGACCTAGTCGCGCTCAGACGGCGTCGAAGGCGGCGGCCAGGCCGTCGAGCAGGCGGGCCCACCCGGGCGGGGTCGACTCGGGCATGGGGGCGCGCAGGCTTAGCGATTCGACCAGCGCCACCGAGTCGCCCCGCAGGCACGGGATGCCGTCGGCGTCGGCGTCGGGGCGCAGCGTCACGCAGTCGCCGACCTCGACGACGAAGCGCACGTCCGGATCGCTGCCCTCGACCGCGTAGCGGCCGGCGGCCACCGGGCCGAGGCCCAGCCCGAGCGCCGGGCTGACCGCCGCCGCGTACTGGAGGCACGAGCGGACCTCGTCGGGCTCGGCCGCGGCCGGCAGGCCGAGGGGGATCGCGATGTCGCGCTCGTGGACCCAGCTGTCCCACAGCGCGTGCTGGGCCATCACCTGGATCGACACGTGGCCCGGCGGTGCCTCGCCGAGCCGGGACCAGTCGTCCTCGTCCAGGCCGGCGGCGACGGCGAGCAGCGCGTCGTTCGACGCCACGAACTGGGCGAGCACCTCCTGCGGCGACAGCGGGCCCAGCGACTCGACCAGCGCCGGCGGCGTCGCCGCCGGGTCGAAGCCGGCGAGGTAGCGGGTCGGCGCGCCCTCGAGCGCGGCCCCGAGCGCCAGGTGCCAGAAGGCGTTGACCCCGGCCACGTGGGCGACGACGTCGCGCACCGTCCACGCCTCGCACCGGCTCGGCACCTGCCACTGCTCGTCGGTCAGCCCCGCCAGCGTCGACGCCATCCGCCGCCGCTGGCGGGTCAGCGGTGCGAGCTGCTCGCCCGGAGCGCCCTCGACGGCGAGGATCGTCGGACCGTCGTAGCGGGGGGACAACCTCACCGCCGTGAAGCTAGTGGGCTCAGCCCCTGATCCGCATGGTGGCGATCAGCCCGTCCCGGACGGTGAAGGCCATCGAGCGCCCGCCGTTGTAGCGCGAGGAACCCGCGGAGTCCTCCCGGTTCGTCGCCGCGATCATCCCAACGATGGGGTCGTCCACATCCGGCACCGTCGACCTCCACGCCCGACCCGAACCCTACCGACGCGGACACCGCCCGGCGGGGGCCGCCCAGGCCGAGGGCTGGCGGCCTCGGGCTCGGGCTGCCCGCCGCCCGGAAGTCCGCGGCAAGGTCCGACGTCGCAGGGCAGGCTGGCACCGTGGAGAAGCACGGCAAGGTCCTCTCGTGGGCGAGCGACATCGACGACAAGGCCATGGAACAGGCCCAGCGGGCCGCCCGGCTCCCGTTCGTCGAGGGCCACCTGGCGCTGATGCCCGACGCCCACTGGGGGCTGGGCGCGACCATCGGCTCGGTCATCCCGACCCGCGGGGCGATCATCCCCTCCGCCGTCGGGGTCGACATCGGCTGCGGCATGATCGCCGCCGAGCTGCCGTTCACGTCCGAGGTCCTCGGTGACGACCTCGCGCAGCTCCATGGGCACATCGCCGCCGTCGTCCCGGCCGGAGTCGGCCAGGGCCACGCCCATGACCAGTCGGTGAACGCCCACTACCCGGGAACCCCGGGCGACCTCCC
>DASXRH010000609.1:0-2008 GCA_036506715.1 Acidimicrobiales bacterium | reverse complement strand
GTGGCCGTGCTGCTGCGGTCGGGCCGCTACGCCATCCGCCCGGGCATGGCCGTCGCCATCGGGCTGGTGCTGGGCGGGGCGGTCGGCAACCTCCTCGACCGGGGCTTCCGCCCCGGGTCCGGGTTCCTGGGCGGCGGTGTGGTCGACTTCATCGACTTCCAGTGGTGGCCCGTGTTCAACCTGGCCGACTCGGCCATCGTGACGGGCGCCATCCTGCTCTTCATGGCCAGCTGGCGGGAGGACGACCCGGGCGGTCGGCGCCCCACGTGAGGGAGGTCGTGCCGCGGGCGCTCGACGGCCAGCGGCTCGACCGGGTGGTCGCCCTCGTCGCCGCGTGCAGCCGCACCGAGGCCGCGGCACTGGTCGACGCCGGGGCGGTGGCGGTCGGCGGCCGGGCGGTGACGACCCGGTCCCACCGGGTCGTCGAGGGCGACCTGCTCGACGTCGACGTGCCCCCGGCGCCCGCCGACGACGGGCCGGCCCCCGACCCGGCGGTCCCCGTGCCGGTCGTGTACGAGGACGCCGACCTGGTGGTGGTGGACAAGCCGGCGGGGCTGGTGGTCCACCCCGGGGCGGGCCAGCCGGCGGGCACCCTGGTGCACGGGCTGCTGGCCCGCTACCCCGAGATCCGCACCGTGGGCCAGGCGGACCGGCCCGGCATCGTCCATCGGCTCGACAAGGGCACCTCGGGCCTGCTGCTGGTGGCCCGCAGCCAGCCGGCCTACGAGGCCCTGGTGGCCATGCTGTCCGCCCGCCGGGTCGACCGCCGCTACCGGGCGCTGGTGTGGGGCGAGCCCGACGCCCCGACCGGGCTGGTCGACGCCCCGATCGGTCGCTCGACCCGCGACCGCACCCGCATGGCGGTGACCGTGCGGGGGCGGGAGGCCCGCACCGGCTACGAGGTGGTACGGGCCTACCACGAGCCGGTCGACGTGACCGAGCTGCGCTTGAGGCTCGAGACCGGCCGCACCCACCAGATCCGGGTGCACCTCGCCGCCATCGGCCACCCCGTAGTGGGCGACGCCCGCTACGGCGGCGCCCGCCAGTCCCTGCCGCTCGACCGGCCGTTCCTCCACGCCGAAGCGGTCGCCCTCGACCACCCGGTCACCGGTGCGCCGCTGGCCTTCACCTCGCCGCTGCCCGGCGACCTGGCCGCGGTGCTCGCCGGGCTGGCGTGATCGTCAATCGACCGGCTCGACGGCGGGCCAGTCGCGCTCGCCCCGGGCCATGCTCGCGATGTCGGCCAGCGTGAGCTCGTCGAGGTGGCGGCGCATGTGGTCGCTGAGCATGCCCCACACGGCCAGCAGCACGCACTGGCCCTCGTGGTCGCAGGCCCCGTTCTGGTGGGGCTCGCCGAAGTCGCCCACGGCGATGGGGCCGTCGACGGCGCTGACGATGTCGCCCAGGGTGATGGCCGCCGGCTCGCGGGCCAGGACGTAGCCGCCGCCGACCCCCCGCTTGGACCGCACCAGGCCGGCGCCCTTCAGCGCCAGCAGGATCTGCTCGAGGTACGGCTGGGGGAGCGCGGTGCGCTCCGCGATGTCCCGGACCGAGGTCGGACCCGCCCCGCCGCCATGCAACGCCAGCGACAGCAGGGCACGGCTGGCGTAGTCACCCCGCGTCGAGACCTTCACGGCACGCCACTGTACGGCGTGGCCGGAGGCGAACCTCGGAGCGCTGCCGCGGCGAGGGCGCCGCCGGTTACGGTGGGCCGCAGGAGATGGCACAGGCGTGGTCGACGAACTCGTACTCCCCGACTACGGCGGGGCCTGCATAACGAACATCATTCCGGCGCTGCTGGGCCCCCCGGACACCCCTCCCCCGTGGATGCCCGACGTCGTCGCCGACGCGAACCAGGTGGTGCTGTTCGTGGTGGACGGCCTGGGCTGGGAGCAGCTCCAGGACCGGCTCGCGCTGGTGCCCACGCTGGCGGCCATGGTGGGCCGGTCGATCACCACCGTGGCCCCCTCGACCACGGCCACGGCGCTGACCTCGCTGACCACCGGCC
>DASXRH010000608.1:0-1729 GCA_036506715.1 Acidimicrobiales bacterium | reverse complement strand
GTCCTTGTACTGGAACGACGTGACGTCCAGCGTCGCGTCGGCGTCGGTGGCGGGGGCGTTGTCGGCCGACGACGACGAGTCGTCGTCGTCCCCGCCGCACGCCCCCAGTGTGCCGAGTAGCAGCACGGCCGCCAGGCCGGCGGCCAGCCGCCGGGCGCGCCGCGTCGATGGACGGGTGGTCTGCATGTCTCCAGCCTCTCCCGGCCCCGCCGCGCCGACCCGGGTCACCGGTCGGCCTGCGGAACCGTTGCTTCGGTGTCCTCCGCGTCGTCGACCGTAGTGCCGCCCGCCCCCGCGGTCTCGACAGCGGCATCGAGATCGGCGTCGGGGACGATGTCGGGCTCGACGTCGGACTCGGACGACTCGACCTCGGCCTGGGCCTGGGCCGCCTCCACCTCGGCCAGCTCGGGCCGGACCTTCCACAGGATCCACAGCCCGGCCGGGATCATGACGAGGCACATCCACTGGGCGCCGGTCAGCCCGGCGATGCGCTCGTCGTTGACCCGCAGCGAGTCGGACAGGAACCGGGCCACCCCGTAGTAGAGGATGAAGATGCCGCCGAGCGTGGCCGGGGCGACGTCGCGCCCCCGGCGGCGCGCCGCGACCGTGATCCCGCCCAGGATGGCGAACAGCACCACCATGTAGATCATCTCGTACAGGGCGGTGTTGTGGAACGTCGTGCCCTTGATCAGCGTCACGTCGCCGAGCGTCGGCTCGCGCACGTCGCCGCCGTCGTACCGCACGGCCAGGAAGAAGTCGGACGTGCGCCCGAAGTGCTCGCCCACCGAGTAGCAGCCGATGCGCCCGATGGCGAGGCCGATGGCCAGGCCCAGCGAGTAGCCGTCGATGACCCGCCAGCGGGTGAGCCGGTCCCAGCGCTTGAAGAACGGCAGCCCCACCAGCAGGGCGAAGATGAACCCGCCCGAGAACTGGATGCCGCCCTGCCAGATGGCGATGACGTCGATCGGCGAGTGGATCTGGTCCGTGTGGGTGGCGGCCCAGGTGAGGCGGGCCCCGATGATGCCGGCCAGCACCATCCAGGTCGCCACCTTGTAGGTCTCGTCCCGGCTGACGCCGTACCGCTCGATGTAGACGGCGGCGATCCAGGCACCGAGCAGGACCCCGATCGCCACCATCAGGCCGAAGGTCCGCAGGCTCAGCGGCCCCAGGTCGATGGTGGGGAACGTGGTGTAGGGGATGACGGCGAGCACGTCCCCTATCGTGCTCGCTCACGCGCCCCGGTGCGAGCCGGCGCCCGCCCGCCGTCACCCGTCGACCAGCGGCTCGACCCACCCGCCGCTCGCCGCCGCCAGCGTGTCGGCGCCGCTGGGACCCCAGGTGCCCTTGCGGTACAGCTCGACGTGGGGTGGCGCCTCGAGCACGGACTCGACGATGCGCCACTGCTCGTCGACGCCGTCGGCCCGCCCGAAGCGGCGGTGGTCGCCGTCCATGGCGTCCTCCAGCAGCCGCTGGTACGCCGGCTGGCGGTGGGGGAACAGCGAGTCGTACGACACCTCGAGGTCGACCGGCCGGCTGATCAAGTCCTCGCCCGGCATCTTCGTCTGCAGCTGCAGCGTGACCCCGTCATTGTGGCCCAGCCGGAAGCGCAGCCGGTTCGGCTGGGGCCGGGACGAGCCCGCCTTGCTGAACAGCAGGCGGGGCGGGGCGGCGAAGGTGATGACCGCCTCGGTGGCGGTGATCGGCAGGTTCTTGCCCGTGCGCACCAGCC
>DASXRH010000607.1:0-2525 GCA_036506715.1 Acidimicrobiales bacterium | reverse complement strand
TGACTTCCGCGAGGGTCCACTAGCCTCGGCACGCCATGGCCACGCTCGCCCGCCGCCTCCCCGGCCCCCGCCGGCTGGCGGCCGTGGCCGCCCTGGCCCTGGCGGCGGTGGCCCCCGGCTGCGACCCCGTCACCCCGTCCGTCCTGTTCGAGCACGGGAGCTTCGAGGGCTTCGACGTGGTCTCGTACGTCCCCGACCACCCGCGGGGCCTCGTCTACCTGTTCCACGGCAGCTACGGCAGCGCGGACTTCGCCACCAGGGTCGAGACAGTCGACACGCTCAACGAGCTCATCGCCCGGGGCTACGGGTTCGTGGCCACCGAGAGCACCGAGCGCACCGGCACCAAGCGGTGGGACGTGTTCGACCCGTCGCTCGCCACCAACCCCGACCTGGCCCGGCTCACCCGGCTCCAGGCCCACCTCGTGGCCACGACCCCCGTCGAGGCCGGCACCCCGCTGGTCGGGCTGGGCATGTCCAACGGCGCCCGGTTCGTCAGCCTGTGGGGCGAGACGTGGGCGGGGGCCAGCTACCCGGTGCGGGCCATCGCCATGGTGATGGGCACCATCGCCCCGCCGGTGACGGCGGCCGGCGGGCTGGATGTGCCGACGTTCTTCGTGACCGCCGAGAACGACGTCACGTCGCCGCCGGGCCCGATCATCGCCGACCACGCCGCCACCGCCGCCCGCGGCACCCCCACCGATCTGATCGTGGCCCGCGAGCAGCCCCTGACCGCCGCCCGCTTCCTGCGCATCCCCGGCATCGACGCCGACGAGGCCACGGCCGTCGTCGACGCGCTGGTGGCCACCGGCGCCTGGGCCGCCGCGGGTCAGCGGCTGGTGCCCGTCGACGAGGCGGTCGCCCGGGCCCAGGCGGTCACGCTGCCGCCGGCCGTGCGGCCCGAGGCCTCCGAGATCGGCAACCAGGTCGCCCTCGTCCTCGCCGTGCACCAGATGCGGGGGGACGTGAAGGTGCCGGTGGCCGAGTTCTTCGACCGCAATCGGTGACATCCTGCATCGCGGTGTCGATCATGGCCCCGACGTGAAGCAGCGCTCGCCCAACCCGGCCGTGGCCGTGGCCTACGCCGCCTGGGTCATGGTCGCCGCGTCCCGCATCGGCCGCCACGCCGCGGCAGGATCGCGGCCGTGACCGCCTCCCCGCCCGCCCTCGTCTGCACTCCGATCGGCGTCGTGGCCCTCGACGACCCCCATCCGGCCACGCCCCCGGCCTCGCAGGCGGCCGACGCCCCCGACGTGACGGCCAGCGTGACCGTGCGCGACGACCTGGTCCCCGGCCTGCTCGGCCTCGACCGCTACCCGTGGGTGTGGCTGGTCACGTGGCTCCACGACCAGCCGCCGCCCGCCGAGCGCCCCCTGCAGATGGTGCCCCGGGCCACCGAAGCCACCGGCGAGGTCCAGGGGGTGTTCGCCTCCCGGTTCCCCTTGCGCCCCAACCCGATCGGCCTCCACCTGGTGCGCCTTCTGGCCGTGACGGGCCCGGTAGTCGCCTTCGCCGGCGTCGACCTGGTGGACGGCACCCCGGTGCTCGACATCAAGCCCTGGTTCGCCGACTGCGACCTGCCGGCCGACCCCTGAGGTCGGAGCGCCGGCCAGGGCGTGGCCGGCGTTTCCCACGCTGCCCTCGGGGGTCGGTCCACCCGGCGCCGATCCACCGCCGACCCGAGACTTCGCGCAGCCGTGGGCCGGGCGTCACCGTCCCGGTGGCCCGGGGACACCGGGCGGCCACCGGCGCTCCCTACCGTCGCCCCGGTATGGCCGGGGCCCCGACGCTGACACTCCGGCGCCCCCGGGGCACCCGACCCGACCCGGACCCGCCCGCTCCCCCTCGGCCTCCGGCCCGCCGCCGGCGGATCGACCGCCGGTTCTGGCCGGCGGTCGCAGCGGCGGTGCTGGCGGGCCTCGCCCTGCGGATGGCAATCGGCGCCACCGACGACGCGCCGTCGACCGACGAGACCGCCTACCTGGGCTCGGGCCTGTCGCTGGTCGGGGGCACGGGGTTCGCCCGCGACGGGCACCCCGAGCTGCACTTCCCGCCGCTGGTCCCCGCGCTGGTCGGCGTGGCCGGCCAGGTGTTCCCCGACCCCCACACCGGCACGGTGGTGCTCACCTGGATGACCGGCACGGCCGTCGTCGTCCCCCTATCGCTGCTGGGCCGGCGCCTCGGCGGCCCGGCGGCCGGCGTGAACGTGGCCTGGGTGGCGGCGCTGGCCCCTGGGCTGGCGACCACCCCGTCGGCCCGGGGCGCGGGCAGCGAGGCCGAATACACGCTGCTGGCGGTGGCGGCCACTTGGCTGGCGGTCACCACCGCCGACCACCCCGGCCGGACCCGGCTGGCCCGGGCGACCGGGGCCGGGGCCTGCCTGGGGCTGGCCTACCTGGCCCGGCCCGAGGGCTTGCTCCTGGCCCTCCCGCTGGGGGTGGCCGTGGCCGGGGCGGCGGCCGTCCGCCGCCGCCCCGGAACCCCCGCGGTGCGGGCGGCCGTCCCGCTGATGGCGGCCTTCGCGCTGC
>DASXRH010000606.1:0-4297 GCA_036506715.1 Acidimicrobiales bacterium | reverse complement strand
TCGCCACCGGCGCACGAGCTGTTCCTCGAGTTCTTCGGCCGGTCGGCCGCGGAGTTCGCCCGCCTTGTCGACGACGGGAGCGGCCCCACCGATGCCCGAGATCCGTGACGCCGGGGTAAACCGCCGGCGCCCGGGCCGCGTCAGTGGGTCGTGGACGTCCAGACCTTGAGGTTGGCGGGGACGATGTCGGTGACGAGACAGGCGGCGGCGACTGCGACCGAGACGCTGTTCCGCGAGCGCTACTCCGAGATGGTGGGCCTGGCCGGCCTGCTGCTCGACGACCGGGGGGCGGCCGAGGAGGTCGTGCAGGACGCCTTCGCCAAGTACCACCTCAACCGGCACCGGATCACCGACCCCGAGCGCGAGGTCTCCTACCTGCGCTCGATCGTGTGCAACCTGGCCCGGGGCCGGCTGCGGCGGCGGGCCATCGAGAGGCGCCTCCGCCCGGCGCCCCGCCTCGAGGTGGCGCCCACCCCCGACGTGGCGCTGGCCCAGCACCAGCGCCACACGGTGGCGGCCGGCCTGGCCGCCCTGCCCCGGCGCCAGCGCGAGTGCGTCGTGCTGCGCTACTGGCTCGACCTGTCCGAGCGCGACATCGCCGAGACGCTGGGCATCGCCCGCGGCTCGGTGAAGTCGCACCTGCACCGCGGTCTCGCCGCGCTCGAGGTGCGGCTGGAGGACCTGCGGTGAGCGGCGAGGACCGGCTGCGCGACGCGCTGGCCGACCTGGCCCCGGGCACCCCGGCCGACGACCGGGCGTTCGCCGGGGTCCAGCGGGCGGTGACCCGGCGGCGCCGGCACCGGGCCGTGGCCCGGGCGGCGGCGGTGGTCGTCGCGCTGGGCCTGGCCGCCGGCGGGGCGCTGGCCGTGGTGGCCGGCGGGCCGGGCGCGCCCGACGCCAGCACCCCGGCCGAGCAGGCCGACGGGCCGGCCGGCCGATCGACGACGTCGGCCACCGAGCCGTCCACCACGACCGCAGCACCGCTCGCTGCCGGCGCCACCGCCGGCCGGGTCTCGTTCGCCAACGCCGAGTTCTCCCTGCCCGCCGGGTGGGTGGTGGTCGACGACACCACCGACCACAGCACCACCCCGGCCCGCCGGGAGATGTGCGTGGCCCCCGCCGGCAACACCGGGCCCCGCTTCGGCGACTGCGCCGGGATCGTGCTCTACCACGGCGACCTGCCCGGCTACGAGGGCGGCGCGTACACCGACCACGGGCCCTGGCAGTTCGCCCACGGCACCGACCCGACGCCGTGCCCCACCCAGCCGGCCGGCGGCGCCAAGCCCTCCGACGACGTGCTCGAGCCCGGCCAGGCCGGCAACGCCCCGATCGACAGCGGCTTCCGGGCGGTGGGTGACCGCAACGCCGTCTACGACCAGTGGTTCGCCCGCTGCAGCGTCTCGTTCACGACCTA
The DNA here is from genome assembly GCA_036506715.1 of Acidimicrobiales bacterium. GTDB lineage: Bacteria > Actinomycetota > Acidimicrobiia > Acidimicrobiales > VFJN01 > ZC4RG19. The sequence goes on along the minus strand of DASXRH010000606.1, from coordinate 2,883 downwards.
CACGCCCCGGGCCTGGCACCTGCCCGAGTCGCGGATCGTGATCCTCGACGTGCTGGGCCGACCCGAGACCGGGGCGATCCTCACCTCGTTCACCTTCGCAGGCTGACATGACGCTGACCGACGACCGCATGCGTTCCGAGCTGGCCGACCTGGCCCCCACCGCCCCGGCCGACCGGCGGGCCAGGTCCGGCATCGAGCGGGCCGTGACCCGCCGCCGGCGCCACCGGGAGGTCCGCCGGATCGGGGCGGCCGCCGCCGTCCTCGTCCTGGTGGTCGCCGGGGCCGCCTGGCTCGGCGGCTGGCGGGGGAGCGCGGCACCTGCCGGCTACACCTCGCCGACGGGACCGGGCTCGGGCGTGATGACGACCGGGAGCGACCCGACCGCCCCGCCGAAGGGGATCGGTCCCCGGGGCCCGGCGACGGTGACCTTCGCCACGCTCACTTTCGACCTGCCCGCCGGGTGGGAGCTGGTGTCCCGCACCGGCGACGACACGATGTGCGTCGCCCCCATCGGCGTGACCTACCCCAGCTGGGGGTGCACCGGCCTGGACCTCTACCACGGCGACCTGCCCGGCAACGAGACGTCGGCCTACGAGGACCACCAGCCCTGGGCCTGGTACCACGCCACCGACGTGCCGTCCTGCCCCACCGAGACCGATCCCACCGGCCCGGACTGGGACCAGGTCAGGGTGCCCGAGGGCGGCACCCAAGACCCCGTGAACAGCGGCTTCCGGCCCGTCGGCGACCGCACGGCCGTCTACGACCAGTGGGAGGCGGAGTGCTCGCAGAGCGCCTTCCGGTTCACGCCGCGGGCCTGGCACCTGCCCGAGTCGGACATCGTGATCTTCGACGACTTCGCCCAGCCCGAGGCCGAGGCCATCCTGGCCACGGTCCGCTTCGGGTGACCCGCGGTCAAAACTTGGCCCGCGGTCAAGCGCCGGCCGACTCGGCCACGTAGAGTGCAGGCATGCGCACCTCGAAGCAGGGGATCGGTGCGATCACCCACGCCGCCCTCGTCGCCGTCCCCGTCGTCCTGGCGCTGATCGTCGGCTGCTCCTCGGGGGGTGGCGGCGACAACGCCGAGACCGACGCGACGACCTCCACCACAGCCCCCGAGGACGTCACGGTGCAGGCCGGCGACTTCTCCAACCTGGCCGACATGACGCCCGTGCGGGGGTTCTTCGTCAAGAACCTGCTGGGCAAGACCGACGACGCCGTGAAGGTGGCAAACGACCCCGACGGCGGCGTCTACCCGGTGGGCACGATCATCCAGCTCATCCCGCAGGAGGCGATGGTCAAGCACGTGAAGGGCTACAGCCCGGCCACCAACGACTGGGAGTTCTTCACCCTCGACGCCACGCCGCAGGGCACGACGATCATCTCCCACGGCGGGGCCGAGGTCCTCAACCGGTTCAGCAACTCGAGCTGCGCGGGGTGCCACAGCGCGGCCGAGCCCCAGTTCGACTTCGTGTGCGAGAACACCCACGGCTGCGCGCCGCTGCCCGTGGGCGACGACGTCATCGCCGCCGTGCAGCAGGCCGACCCCCGGCCCCGGGCCTGACCGGGCCTAGTGCCCCGAGTCAGGAGTCCGCCGAAACGACGACATGACTCTTGACTCGGGGCACTAGAGGCCGTTGTCACCCAGCCAGGTCTCGGCGTTCTCGAGCAGGAAGCGGCTGACGGCCAGGCAGGTGTCGAGCACGTCGCACAGCTGCTCCTGGCCGAGGAAGACCCGGGCCAGCGACACCTCGATGCGTGAGACGATGGCCAGGCTGCGCTCGGGGGCGTCGGTCACCGACGGGAACGAATCGATGGCCGACACCTCGAGCGGCAGGTCGGTGCCGCCGATGCCCGCCAGCTCGGTGGCCAGGATGAGCAGGTCGGGGCCCTTGGCCAGCGGCGGCAGCGCCCAGTTGAACACCAGCGGGAAGTGGAAGGTGTCGGGTGGGTCCTCCTCCTCGGGGAGGCCGGTCATCACGTCCTCGAACGACAGCAGCGCCCGGGGATCGACCTCGAGGGCGAGGTGGAGGTCGAGCGGGCCGCCGCAGGCCTCCTCGGGGTGGAGGTCCACCTCCCAGGTCTGGCGCAGCGAGTAGGTCTCCACGAAGTGCCGTTCGTCGTGGACGTGGAAGCCATGGTCGATGGCATGGTCCTTCAGCTCGGACACGAAACCCGCGATGTCGATGGCGGCCACGGCCCCAGCCTGCCACGTCACACCTGGTAGACCTCGCGCGTGCCCCTCTCGGACGACGGCCTGATCGAGCTGCTCCACGAGACCGCGATCGCCGTGCGCCAGGCCCTCGACGGGCTCGACGACTGGGGCCCGGCGGGCAGCCGTCCGGGGCAGTACCAGAGCGATCTCACCGCCGACGCCGCCGCGCTCGGGGTGCTGGCGGAGGCCGACGTGGGGGTGCTGTCCGAGGAGTCGGGGCTGCGCGACGGCGACAGGCCGGTCGTGGTGGTCGTCGACCCGCTCGACGGCAGCACCAACGCCGCCCGCGGCGTCCCGTGGTTCGCCACCAGCCTGTGCGCCGTCGACGCCGACGGCCCCCGGGCCGCCCTGGTCGTCGACCTGCCCCACGGCCGCACGTTCACCGCCGTGCGGGGCGGGGGCGCCGCCGTCGACGGTGTGCCCCTGTCGCCCTCGGGGTGCACCGACGTGGGGGACGCGCTGGTGGCCGTGTCGGGGCTGCCGGCCGAGCCGCTGGGCTGGCGCCAGTTCCGGACCCTGGGGGCGGCGGCGCTCGACCTGTGCGCGGTGGCCGAGGGCACGCTCGACGGCTTCGTCGACTGCAGCCCGCCCGCCCACGGCGTCTGGGACTACCTGGGGGGCGCGCTGGTGTGCACCGAGGCCGGGGCGGTGGTGGGCGACGCGTTCGGCCA
>DASXRH010000605.1:0-3655 GCA_036506715.1 Acidimicrobiales bacterium | reverse complement strand
TCGCCGTGATCGCGATGACCGTGGACCAGGCGGCGGCGAGGGCCAGGGCGAGGGCTGTCGTCATGGGGTGTGGCCCCTGGTGAGGCGGGACATCCACCAGGCGCCGGCGGCGTCGAGAGTCAGGCCGATCGTGAGGCAGGTCCAGCCGGCCGGCTGGGTGAGGAGGAAGTGGGCGGCGGCGGTGTCGCCGGCTGTCAGCGCGGCGGCGAAGACGATCGGGGCGGCGGCGAGGACCATGGCGCTCGTGCGGGCTTGGGTGGACAGGGCCCGGCGTTCCGCCGCCAGGTCCTGGCGCTCGCGGAGGGTGGCCGCCACGCCGTCGACCGCTCTGGCCGGAGCCGAGCCGACCCTGGTGGCCAGGACCAGGGCTGTCGCCGTCAGGCGGGTGGCCGGGTCGTCGTGGGATCTCACCCAGTCGTCCAGGACCGCAGCGATCGGGCGGCCTCTCGTCGCCTGGTCGGCCAGGGCGGCGAGCTCGTCGCCCAGCGGGGTCGGGGTCGCCGTGGCGGCTTCTGTCAGGGCGGTCGGTAGGGAGGTGCCCGAGCGGAGGGATGCCGCGAGGCGGTCGAGGGCCTGGGGGAGTTGCGCTGCCCGCCGGTGGCGGCGGGCGGCGGCGTGGCGGATGCGGGCCTGGATCGGGTAGGCGATGGCGGCGGTGGCGAGAGCGAGGGCGACGGTAGGACCTGCTGCTCGCCAGGCGGCCGTCAGACCGATCGGGGCGAGGATGAGCAGGGCGTGCATGGGGCTCTCGGTGGGAGGCGTTGCCAGGGCCAGTCGGGCCCGGGCTCGTCTCGTGGCGCGGGTCATGACTTGGCAATCGTGCGGGGTGGGCGGGTGCAGTCGGCCGTGACCCGGCCGTGGTCGTCGGTGAGGGGGTGGGTCCGCAGGGGGTCGGCACTCACTTCGGCGATCGCGCTGACCTCGCGGCGGGCCGCGGCCGTGCGGGACACGTGGACCACCACGTCGATGGCGCCGGCCATCTGGCTGCGGATCGCCTCGAGAGGGATGCCGGTGTCGCCCTGCAGCGCCATGGTCTCGATGCGGCGCAGGCCGTCGTCGGGACCGTTGGCGTGACACGTCGACAGGCAGCCGCCGTGGCCGGTGTTCATGGCCTGGACCATGTCGAGGGCCTCGGCGCCCCGGACCTCGCCGACGACGATGCGGTCGGGCCGCATGCGCAGGGCGGCGCGGACCAGGTCGCGGACGCCGACCGCTCGGAGGCCGTCAGCGGTGGCGGGCCGGGTCTCGAGCCGGACCACGTGATCGGCGGCGAGCCGGAGCTCGGCGGCGTCCTCGACGGTGACGATGCGCTCGCCCGGTGGGACGTGGGCGCACAGGGCGTTGAGCAGCGTGGTCTTGCCCGCGCCCGTGCCGCCACTGACCACCATGTTGAGCCCGGCGATCACGGCCTGCGCGAGCAGGGCGGCGACCTCCTCGGTGCAGAAGGCCCCGAGCGCGAGGGTGGCGGCGCCGAAGCGGCGGATGGTCACCGCCGGGCCGTCGACCGCGAGCGGCGGGAGCACGACGTGGACCCGCGAGCCATCGGGCAGTCGGGCGTCGACGACGGGGTTGGCCCGGTCGGCCCGCAGGCCGAGCGGCGCCACCACCCGCTCGACCAGCAGGTCTATGGCCGGGCCGTCGAGCTCGACACCCGTGCGCATCACTTGGCCGTGGCGCTCGACCCACACGGGGCCGGGGCCGTTGACCAGGATGTCGGTCACGGCCGGGTCGGCCAGCAGCGGTTCGAGCGGGCCCAGGCCCAGGATGCGGGCCCGGACCCGGGCCACCACCCCGGCCACCTGCTCGGTGGCCAACAAGGGCGACTCCTGGCGGACCAGGCTCGCCAGAGCCCCGTCGTCGAGCGGGTGGTCGGGGGCGGCGTCGAGGACCCGCCGGTGGACCAGCGAGTCGAGCGTGGGGTCAGGTCGCATCGGCGAGGGCCTTGGCGAGGGAGCGGGGGAGGCGGCCGGCGAGGAGGCCGGCGTCGACCGCTCGGGCGACCGCCGGGTCGACCTCGACGACCGCCGTGACCGGGGCGCCGACCACCTGCTCGATATCGGTGGTGGACAGCACGCGTCCCGGCTCGCGGACGACCACCACGCCCGTGGGGCGGAGCGGCGCGCGCATGGCCCGGCGCATCGCGAGGTAGCAGGCCCGGGTGACCAGGATCGACCGGCGGGCCTGGCCGATGATCGTGGCCGCGGCCGGGGACTCGCCCATGCGGCCGCAGTCGACGACGGTGGGTCTCGGAGACAGGTCGAGGAGGCCGGCGAGCAGGCCGGCACGGGCCGGGTCGAGGTCGCCCTCGCCCCGGGGCAACAGGGCCAGCTCCGGGGTGACCGCCACCTCGAGCCGCCGCAGCGCGTCGGCCGGGACATCGGTGCCGGCGGTGAGCCAGCCGCTCAGCCCCGGCGAGTCGGGCTCGGGTAGGCCGAGCACGGCGGGGGCGTCGCCCGCCAGGTCGGCGAGGACGGCGCCGGTCGGCGAGCGCGCGGCCATGAGCAGGGCGAGCGATGCGGCGACGACGGTGGTGCCGACACCACCCTTGACCGACCAGCAGGCGACGAGCACCCGGGGACCTCCACGACGACGGCAGACAACGGAGCGCGCACGTGGCGCGCAGCCTGCCAGCGCGAGGCGGAAAGCCTCGGAGGGCATGGGCGATAAGGTGAGAGACGGGAAGGTATCCAAACGCCGTCAGACCCGTCAAGACGTGATTGTCGTCACGTCCCCGGGGATGCCGATGCACGCCGACGGTGCCCGCCGGTAGGGTCGCCAGCCGTGGAGGCGGCCTTCTTCGACCTGGACAAGACCGTCATCGCCAAGGCGTCGATGGTGGCCTTCAGCGGCCCGCTCCACCGGGCCGGCCTGGTGTCGCGGCGCATGCTGTTGCGGGCCGCCTGGGGCCAGCTCGTCTACTCCCAGTTCGGCGCGACGCCCGAGAAGCTGGCCAAGATGCGCGACTCGGTGCTGCGCCTCACCGTGGGCTGGGACCAGGCCGAGATCACCGAGATCGTGCAGGAGACGTTGGTCGACGTGGTCGAGCCGATCGTCTACGAGGAGGCGCTCGAGCTGATCCGCGAGCACCGCGACGCGGGGCGCAAGGTGTTCATCGTGTCGGCCTCGCCCGAGGAGATCGTGGTGCCGCTGGCCCGCTACCTGGGCGTCGACGAGGTGCTGGCGACCCGGGCCGAACTCGACGACCGTGCGCGCTACACCGGCCGCACCGAGCTGTACTGCTACGGCCCGGCCAAGGTCACGGCCATCGAGGCCGCCGCCGAGCGCGACGGCATCGATCTGGCCGCGTCGTACGCCTACAGCGACTCGGCCACCGACCGCCCGATGCTGGAGGCCGTGGGCCACGCCGTGGCGGTCAACCCCGACCGCGAGCTGCTGCGCGTCGCGCGGGCGAACGGGTGGGAGGTCCGCCGGTTCACCCGGCGGGTGCCGCTACGGGAGCGGGTGCCGATGCCGGCGCCTCGCCACGCCGCCCTCGGGGGCGGCGCGGTCGTCGTGGCGGTAGGGGCGGCCCTGGCCGCCCGCTGGCTCTGGGATCGGCGTCAGCCCCCGCCGCCCCCACCCCGCATGCGGGGCCGGAGGGCGGCGAGAGCCGTCACGCCAAACCTCAGGAGGCCCGCACCTTCTTCGTGGCGAT
>DASXRH010000604.1:0-2236 GCA_036506715.1 Acidimicrobiales bacterium | reverse complement strand
CAGCAGGTCGCCGGGGGTGGCGCCGGACGCCCCACGGGCCAGGCGGTCGAGCGCCCGGTCGAGCCCCGGCACGCCCGCCCGGGCCAGTGCCTCGGCCAGAGTCCGGTCGAGGCCGGCGGCCGAGGGGGAACGGTCGCCGGCCAGGGCCTGCCCGCATCCTCTGACCAGGGCGGCGGACACGTCCGCCGCTCGGGCCAGGTCGGTCATGTCACGGTTGCCGGCGCTGCGGTCTGCCATGGCCGGGAGCATTCCGATCGGCAGCCGGCGCCGCGCCGAGAGAACGAGCGGAGCGTCGCGTACTTGGCTCGTCACAGATCCCTCCCCCGACGTGCAGTGAGCGAGCAAGCGGGATCCGCGCTGATTCCGCGCTCGTGCCCGAGAATGGCATATACCACTTGCGCCGTCGAGGGCCAGCAGATGACAACACTGTGAGCATTTCTTTACGCACTCACAGCGCGACGCTTAGCGGCCGACGGCGTACTCGTGCTCGACGGTCCAGGCGCCCGGCAGGCCCACCGCGTGGGTCAGCTCCAGCGGGACGTCGTCGGCATCGACGACCACGTGCTGCATCGCGGCCACCGCGCTGGGGTCCGGGAGGGCAAGCAGCTCGCGCTCCTCGGGGGTCGCCAGACGGGCGGCGGCCCGGTCGCGGGCCACGCGCGCCCGGCGCCCCGTCATGTGCTCGACGTACGCGAGCGTGCCCTCGATGATGCGCTCGGCGACCACCAACCGGGGGGCGAACGGCACCAGCGCGCCGTCGAACCACGACGTCGACAGCTCCACCGGCTCCTCGCCGCGGACGATGAGCCGGCGACGCCGGACGACCTCCGCGTCGACCGGCAAGCCCAGGACGTGGGCGATCTCGGGTGGTGCGGGCACGCAGCCGGCCTCGAGGATGCGGGCCCGCTCGCCCGGCGGGTAGATGCGACCGGTCTCGATGCTGCGCCGGTAGCGCTCGCTCGCCTGGCGGTGGATGCGGGGCAGGAAGGCCACGAACGTGCCCGCCCCCTGCCGGCCGGTGAGGTGGCCCTCGTGCCGCAGCACGTCGAGCGCCTTGGTGGCCGTCGGCCGGGACACGCCCCAGTCGGTGGCCAGCTGGCGCTCGGACGGGACCTCGTCGCCGGGGTGGAGGTCGCCCCGCAGGATGCGGTCCCGGAGGTGGTCGGCCATCTGCACGTACTTCGGGGCCGCCGGCCGGAACTCGGGCATGCACGGAACCTAACGCAAAGTGGTCTGTACCAATGAGCACGTTGGGCATTTGGTAAACCACGGCTACTCTCCATGTTTGTGAAGTCGCTCTATGTGGCGGCTGGAGGTGGAGGCGACGCCCTCGCCGCCGCGATCGTCCACCGGGCGCTCGGGCACGACGAGCCGGCCCTCATCGCCACCTACGCGTGGGACCGCCTGGCGGTCGACCCCCGGCCCGGTCCCCGCGGCGTCGCCGACTTCACCCGGCTCCGCCGGCTCGGCCGCGACGTCCACGCGTTCCGCAAGGGGACGCGGGCGCGGCCGCCCAGCCGCTCGACCCTGCCCCGCCTGGCCGGCGACCTGGCCGACACGATCGTCCTGCTCGACCCCGCCGGGGGCGCGGCCGGCCTGGCCGAGCAGTTGGGCGGCATGGTCGCCCTCACCCGGGCGACCGGCGTCACCGTCCTCGACGTGGGGGGAGACGCCGTGGCCCGGGGCGACGAGCCCACGCTGCGCAGCCCGCTGGCCGACGCCCTGGCCCTGGCGGCCGTGGCCCGGCTCGGCCTGCCCGCCACCGTGCTGGTCGCCGGACCGGGGCTCGACGGCGAGCTGACCGAAGCCCAGGTGCTGGCCGTCACCGGCCCCGAGCCGGCGCTGCGGCTGACCGACGCCCACGTCACCCCGTTCCGAGCCGTGTTCACCTGGCATCCCAGCGAGACGACCGCCCTGCTGGTGGCGGCGGCCCGCGGTCTGCGGGGCCTGGTCGAGATCCGGGACGCCGGCCTCGGCGTGGCGCTGACCGACGGCAGCGCCGGGGTCCACACGCTGGCGCTGGCCGACGCGCTGGCCGCCAACCGGCTGGCGGCGGCGCTGGGAGCGACCACATCGCTCGACGCCGTCGAGGACATCACCCGCCGGGTGTGCGGGCGGTCGGAGATCGACTACGAGCGGGCCAAGGCCGGCCGCTGGGCGGACGCCACACGCGAGGCACCGGCCGTCGGCGACCTCGACCGCATGGTGGCCGACGTCGAGGCCGTCGCGGCGGGCC
>DASXRH010000603.1:0-8500 GCA_036506715.1 Acidimicrobiales bacterium | reverse complement strand
GGCGGGACACGCGGGCCGGCACCAGCCGCAGGCGCTGGGCCACCCCCAGCACCGACGACCCCGCCGTGACCAGCCGGTGCCACCGCAGCGCCCGCAGCGCCAGCCGGGCGGGGAGGGGCGGCCGGGCCAACGGCGGGCCGCCCCCGGGCGGGCCTTCGGCCAGGGCCTGGCGGGCCGGCTCGATCAGGTGGCCGAACGGCACGCCCGACGGGCAGGCGGTCTCGCACCCCCGGCACTGCACGCACGTCTCCAACGAGGTCACGAACGAGGCGTCGGCCGGGACGCCGTCCCACTGGACCTGGCGCATGGCCGCCACCCGGCCCCGGGGGGACAGCGCCTCCTCGCCGGTGACCCGGTAGGTCGGGCAGTGGGGCAGGCACAGCCCGCAGGACACGCAGGTGGCCAGCTCGTCGTCGCGGATGCCGAGGTCCATCAGCCCGGCCCCCCGCCGCCGGCCAGCGGGTCGCGGCCCGGGCCCAGGCGGCCGGTCGGGTCGAGCTCGGCCTTGATGCGGCGGTGCAGCGCGACCACCGCCGGGTCGACCGCCCGCGCCGGGGGCGGGGCGTCCCCGTGGACCACGCCGACGCCGACCTCCGCCACGAACCGGCCGCCGCGCCCACCCGGTCCCTCGGCCAGGACCGGCGCGGCCATCGCGCGCGGCGTCGGGCGCACCGACCAGCGGTGGGGCGGCAGCGGCGGGGGGCCGTCGGGTGCGTCGGCCAGGCCCGAGGCCCGGGCCTGGGCGTCGACGTCGTCGGGGTGGCCGTCGAGCAGGACCCAGGTGGTGGTGCCGTCCCACAGCACCGCCGCCGGGCGGTACAGCGTCGCCGCCAGGGCGAACGGGTCGGCCTCGCCGGCCAGCCACCGCTCGGCCGCCGGCAGCGGCCGGGTGCGCAGCACCACCTCGGCCATGAGGCCCAGCGTGCCCAGTGACCCCACGAGCAGCCGGCACAGGTCGTAGCCCGACACGTTCTTGACCGTGGGCCCGCCGGCCTTGACCACCCGGCCTGCGGCGCCGACGTAGCGGACCTGGAGCACCGTGTCGCGCACCGGCCCCCAACCGAGGCGGCGCAGGCCGCTGTGGCCGACGGCCAGCACCCCGCCCACGGTGGCGCCCGGCCACGGTGGCACCGCCACCGTCTGGCCCACCTCGGCCAGCGCGGCGTCGAGGTCGGCCACCGGCGTGCCCGCCCGCACCCGCACGGTCATGTCGGCGGCCTCCACGGCCACGATCCCCCCCGGGGCCCGGACCGGCCGGGCGGCCGCCACCGCCGCCGCGTCGACCACGCCCGCCGACCACTGGGTCCGGCCGCCCTCGGCCACCACCGGACCGGCCGCGGCCGGCCCGACCTCGGCGGCGAAGGCGGCCACCGGGTCGGTCACACCCACACGCCCTCGGGGACCGACTGGAGGTCGCCGCACCGGCTGCCGGCGGGCAGCACCTTGGTCGGGTTGGCCACGCCGGCGGGGTCGAAGGCGTGACGCAGCCGGGCCTGGGCGTCGAGGTCGTCGGGCCCGAACATGAGCGGCATGAGGTCGCGCTTCTCGAGCCCGATGCCGTGCTCGCCCGACAGCACCCCGCCCGCCGCGATCGACACGGCCACGATCTCCTCGCCGGCCGCGCGGACCCGGTCCATGGTGCCGGGTTCGCGGGCGTCGAACAGCAGCAGCGGGTGGAGGTTGCCGTCGCCGGCGTGGAACACGTTCATCACGCCGAGGTCGTGGCGCTCGGCGATGGCGTACACCTCGGTCAGCACCTCGACCAGCCGGGTGCGGGGCACCACCGTGTCGTGCAGGTAGTAGTTGGGGGCCACCCGGGCCACGGCCCCGAAGGCCGACTTGCGACCCTTCCACAGCAGCGCCCGCTCGGCGTCGTCGGCCGCCACCCGCACCGAGCGGGCGCCGTGGGCCCGGCCGATGGCGCCCACCCGGTCGGTGCCGTCGGCCACCCCCGCGGGCAGGCCGTCCAGCTCGACCAGCAGCACGGCGGCGGCGTCGATCGGGTAGCCGGCGTGGACGAACGCCTCGGCCGCCTCGGTGATGCGCTGGTCCATCATCTCGATGGCCGCGGGCAGCAGGCCGGCGGCGATGATGCCGCTGACGGTCTCGGCCGCCGCCGAGACGGTGGGGAAGTCGAGCAGCAGGGTGGCGACGGCGGGCGGGTTCGGCGTCAGGCGGACGGCGATGCGCGTCACGATGCCGAGGGTGCCCTCGCTGCCCACCATCACGCCCCGCAGGTCGAGCCCGGGCGGCTCGGGGTCGAGGCCGCCGAGCACGGTGACCGTGCCGTCGGGCAGCACGACCTCCAGCGCCAGCACGTGGGCGCTGGTCACCCCGTAGGCCAGGCAGTGGGGGCCGCCCGAGTTGTTGGCCACGTTGCCGCCGACCGTGCACGCCTGCTGGCTGGACGGGTCGGGCGCGAAATGGAGCCCGTGCGGGGCGAAGGCCCGGGTCAGGTCGAGGTTGAGGACCCCGGGCTCGACCCAGGCCACCCGGTCGTCGAGGTCGTGGCCGACGATCCGGTCCATCTTGGTGGTGACGATGACGACCGGGTCGCCCACGGGCACGGCCCCGCCGGCCAGCCCGGTGCCCGAGCCCCGGGCCACGAAGGGGCGGCCGTGGGCGTTGGCGACGCGCACGGCGGCCGCGACCTCGCCGGTGTCGAGGGGGAAGCAGGCCACCGCCGCCGCGCCCGAGAGCACCGAGGCGTCCCGGCCGTACAGCGCCAGCTCGACGCCGCCGGCCCGCACCCGGTCGGGCGCCAGCGCCGCCGCCAGGTCGGCGACCAGGGCGGAGATGGCGCCGGGGGTGGGCGCGGCGGGGTCGGTCACCCAAGCAGTCTGCCCCGGGGTTATTCGTTCGTCTCGTGCGGGGGGCAGGGGCTATCCCAGGGGGCATGGCGAGGACCGCGGCCCGGGTTCGGGTGGTCGAGGTGACCAGGCCGGGGGGCGACGACTTCCCGGCGCTGCACCGCGTGTGGCAGGCGGTGGATGCCACCATCAACCCCGACGACCCGCCGATCCCGCCCGAGGAGCTGGCGGGCGAGCTGTTCGCCGTCCCGGCCGACGAGCGGGTGCGGGCCTGGCTGGCCCGCGAAGGCCACGAGGCCACCGGCGCGGTCAAGATCCGCCAGCATCGCGACGGGGTCAACGACGCCATCGTCGAGGTCTACGCCATGACCCACCCCGACCGCCGGCGGCGGCGGGTGGCGTGGGCCCTGCTCGACGCCGCCCTGGCCGGCGTGGCCGAGCTCGGGGGCACGTCCGTCGTCGGCTGGTCGACCGACGAGGCCGGCGCCGCCCTGTGCCGCAAGCTGGGCCTGACCCACCGCCAGGACGACCGCTGCAGCCGGCTGCGCCTCGCCGACGTCGACGACGAGCAGCAGCGGGCGTGGATCGACGAGGCTCCGGCCCGGGCCGCCGGCTACCGGCTCGAGGGCTGGGTCGGCGTGTGCCCCGAGCGGTGGGCCGAGCCGCTGGCCTCTGCCCTCGACGCCATGGTCGACGCCCCGATCGGCGACTTCGACTTCGACCCCCAACCCATCACACCGGCGCGGCTGCTCGACCGCGAGCGGTCGTGGGCGGCCCAGGGGTTCGACATCGTCACCACGCTGGCCCTGGCCCCGGGCGGCGGCCCGGCGGGCGCCAGCCAGCTGCTCACGTCCCACCGGCGCCCGTCGCTCGGCAGCCAGGCCGATACCGGCGTCCTGGCCGCCCACCGGGGCCACGCCCTCGGCCGCTGGCTCAAAGCAGAGAACCTGCGCCGGGCCCGGGCCCACGAGCCGGCGCTCGCGGTGGTCGAGACCTACAACGCCGAGGCCAACCCCCACATGCTGGCCATCAACGTCGCCATGGGCTTCCGTCCCTACCTGGCCATCGCCTCGTTCCAGGGGTCGCTGGCCGAGGCGCGGGCGTCAGTGGCCGCGGCGTAGGCGGTCCCGCACCGCGCCCACGAGCACCGGCAGGGCCAGGATCACCGCCAGCGCCGCCAGCGGCCAGCGGCCGATGGGGGAGGGGCCGGGGCGGGTGAAGCCGACCGGGTCGGCGACCCGCCAGTCGTCGCTGCCGCCGCCGACCGAGTCGGTGGCGCCCGAGCGGCCGGTCGCGGCGGCGGCGCCGGCCGCGGCCTCGGCGCCCGGCCCGCCGGTCGTGCCGGTGGTGGCGGTGCCCCGACCGCCGGCGCCGGCGCCGAGGTTGCCGACCCCCGGCGGGTCGGGCAGGGGCGGGGGCTGCTCGCCGCCGGGCAGCAGGTAGGTGGGGTCGAAGCGGGGGTTGCCGCAGTTCTCGCGGGTGAGCGTGACCACCGGCTCGCCGCTCATGCGGGCCACGGCGTCGGCCACGAACTGGGACAGCTCCTTCGGCAGTGGGGCGTAGCCGATGGCGGCCATCTGCTGCTGGCCGTCGCACGCCACGTGCATGAGGAAGCGTTTGAGCGTCTCGGAGATGCCGCCGTTGGGGTAGTCGCCCCGGCACAGCGCGCCGGCGGCGTCGGCCGACGGCTGGCACTGGGTGACCATGTAGCTGTAGGCCGAGATCGGGTAGGCCCCCGGGTTGGGGTTGGTGTACACGTCGGTCAGGTCCTGGCTGAGGTTGGGCCGCAGGTGGGCGGCCTCCAGGGCGGCCGAGATGTTGGCGGCGTAGGGCTTGACCCAGGCCCCCGCCTGGTTCTGGATCCAGGCGACCCCGAGGCCCGGGTACAGCTTCGAGTAGCCGAACTCGTCGTAGCCGATCGTCCACGGCGTGTTGGCGATGTGGTCGGCCACCTGCACCGAGTCGGCCTTGCCGCTGATGCTGGGGGCGAAGGTGGGCGGCAGCTCGATGATGCGGTAGGCGGTGGGCAGCTGGTTGCGGGCCGTCCAGTCGGCGAACAGGCCGGGCTCGGTGTGGGCCACGAAGTCGTAGAACAGCGCGGTGGTGCCCGACTGGCCCGACCGGTAGGTGACGGTGATGGGCTCGTGGGGCAGCTCGATCTGGCCGCCGAGGTCGTTGGTGATGGCCGGGTCGTCCCAGTAGGCGATGTACCCCATGAAGATGCGGGCCACCGTCGACCGGGACAGCCGCAGGTAGTCGACCGGCCGCCCCGCCTTGTCCTTGACGTTGTACATGACGGCCACCGCGCCGGCGACGTCGGGGATGTACTGGAAGCCCCGGGTCACGCTGTCGTCGGTGCCCTGGCCCAGCGAGTCGAACTCGGCCTCGGTGCCGGCGAAGTCGGTGGTGCGCTGCTTGAACAGGGTGAGCCCGGCCGGGGAGCCGCCCTGGCCGTAGTTGACGTCGAGGCCGAGGGCCGTGACCTCGCCGATCCACTGGTCCATGGCCAGCGCCACGTAGGTCGACCCCGCCCCGTTGACGGCGGCCGGCTGGGCCTGGGCCGGCGCCGCCCCGGCCCCGGTGACCGCCGGCCCGCCGGCCGTGGCCACGACCAGCGCCGCCCCCGCCAGCCCGCACAGCAGCTTGCCCCGCCGCACGTCAGCCGAACCTTCCCTCGACGTAGGCGAGCGTGCGGGGGTCGTCGGGGGCCGAGAACATCGCCTCGGTGTCGCCCTGCTCGACCACCCGCCCCGGCTCGCCCTCGGCGGCCAGGAAGAAGGCGCAGCGGTCGGACACCCGGAAGGCCTGCTGCATGTTGTGGGTGACGATCACCACCGTCACCTGGTGGCGCAGCTCGCCGATGGTGTCCTCGATCCGCCGGGTCGACGTGGGGTCGAGCGCCGAGCAGGGCTCGTCCATGAGCAGCACGTTGGGCTGCACGGCGAGGGCCCGGGCGATGCACAGCCGCTGCTGCTGGCCGCCCGACAGCGCCCCGCCGGGGGCGCCCAGCCGGTCGCGCACCTCGCGCCACAGCCCGGCCCGCTGCAGCGAGTGCTCGACCAGGCCGTCCTTGTCGCCGCAGCGGATGCGGGCCAGCTTCAGCCCCGACAGCACGTTGTCGCGGATGCTCATGGCCGGGAACGGGTTCGGCTTCTGGAACACCATGCCGATGCGCATGCGGATCTGCTGGGCCCGGATGCCGGGCCGGTAGATGTCCTCGCCGTCGAGCAGGACCTCGCCCGCCAGCGAGGCGCTGGGGACCAGCTCGTGCATGCGGTTGAGCAGCCGCAGGAACGTCGACTTGCCGCAGCCCGACGGCCCGATCAGCGCCGTGACCTCGCCGGGAGGCATGACGATGTCGACCCCCTCGAGCACCAGATGGTCGCCGAACCAGGCGTGGGCGTTGCGGGCCTCGAGGGTGGCGGCCCCCGGGGGCGGCCCGCCCACCAGGGCGACCGGCCGGCCGAAGGGGTACACCTCGATGGGCTCGCCCGCGGCGGCCGGGGTCGCGTCGGGGGGGACGCCGGTGGCCTCGCCGGTGTCGGCGTCGGTGTCGGTCACGGGGAGGTGCCCTCCTGGCGGACGAGGATGGGGGCGCCGGCCGGGGGCAGGGCGTCGAGCAGGTCGGGCAGCGTGGGGGTGAGGCCGCCGTCGCCCACGGAACGGCGCCGGCCCCGCCCGCCGCGGCTGCGGTCCCGGCCGAGGTAGCGGGCCAGGGCGAACAGGGCCAGCACCACCAGCATCAGCACGAGGGCCCCGGTGAAGCCGCGGTCGACGGTCGACTGGTCGGGCTGCTGGATGCTCTTGTAGACGAAGAGCGGCAGGCTCTCCTGCGGGTTGGCGAACGGGTTCTGGTTGAGCAGCCGGTAGCCGAACGACGTGAACAGCAGCGGGGCCGTCTCGCCCACGGCCCGGGCGATGCCGAGCACCACCGCGGTCGTCACGCCGCTGCGGGCGGTGGGCAGCACCACCGACCACACGGTGCGGGCCCGTGAGGCGCCCATGGCGAGGCTGGCCTCCCGCAGCCCGTCCGGCACCAGGCGCAGCACCACCTCGACGGTGCGGGTGATCGTGGGCAGCATGATCATGGACAGCGCCAGCGAGGCCATGAACCCGTTGAACCCGAAGACGGCCACCTGCCCGCCGTAGGGGATGATGAACACGGCGTAGATGAACAGGCCGGCCACCACCGACGGCAGGCCGCTCATGGCGTCGACGACGATGCGCACGGGCCGGCGCAGGCGGCTGCGGGTCTCGTTGAGGAACACCGCGGTGGACACCGCCAGCGGCACGGTCATCACCAGGGCGAGGAACACCTGCTGGAGGCTCCCCACGATGGCGTGGCGGCCACCGCCGGCGGTCGCCGGCATCGTGGGCAGCACGCCCCGCATGTCGTGGGTGAAGAACCCGAGCGACAGCGCCGGCAGGCCCTTCAGCACCACGTAGCCCACCAGCCACAGCAGCGGGGCGAGCAGCAGCACCGCCCCGGTGGTGATGGCCACCGTGGCCAGCCGGTCCTTGGCCACCAGCGGGCCCACCCGGTCGGCGGTCACCAGCCCGAACAGGGCCAGGAAGCTCGCGTAGGCCACGACCAGGAACCCCAGCCAGCCCACGCCGTCGGTGAGCACGCCGAACACCAGCCAGGTCAGCGCCAGCGCGCTGACGACGCTGCCGGCCATGGTCGCGTAGTCGACCGCGGTCAGCTCGGCGGGGCGCCGGCGGGGCGGGGGCGTGGCGGCCGCGACCGCGGCGGGCGCCGTGGTGGTCGTGGTGATCGCGGCCATCTAGAGGTCGACCCCGGCGCCCGAGCGGCTGCGGGAGATGATCACCGAGGCCAGCATGTTGGTGGTCAGCGTCATGGCGAACAGCACCAGGCCGGCGGCCATCAGGGCCGACGTGCTGAGGTCGCTGCCGCCGACCCGCCGGGCGATGAACCCCGACACGGTGGCGCCGCCGTTCTCGAGGATGCGGATGGTGAGCTTCGGCACCTGGGGCAGCAGCAGGGACACGGCGATCGTCTCGCCCAGCGCCCGGCCCAGCCCCAGCATCGATCCGCCGATGATCCCGCCGCGGCCGAAGGGCAGCACCACCATGCGGATCATCCCCCAGCGGGTGCCGCCGAGGGCCAGGGCGGCCTCCTTCTCGGCCCGCGGGGTCTGCGCGAACACCTCGCGGGTCACCGAGGCCACGATGGGCAGGACCATGAGCGACACGACCGTGCCCGCGATCAGCATCGAGCCGGTGAGCTCGGCCCCCTCGTCCACCCGGAACAGGGGGATCCACGACAGGTGGCGGGCCAGCCATGCCGACAGGGGGGCCAGCTGCGACTGGAGCAGCATGAACCCCCACACGCCGTAGAGCAGGCTGGGGATGGCGGCCAGCAGGTCGACGAGCCCGGTGAGCACGCTGCGCCAGCGGCCGCCGGCGTAGTCGCTGATGAACAGCGCCGCGCAGGTGCCGAGGGGGACGGCGATGGTCACGGCGATGAGGGCCACCAGCACCGTGCCGCACACGAGGCCGACGACCCCGAAGACCGGCGGGTGGACGTCGGTGCGCCACTCGGTGGTGGTGAAGAACGACCAGCCGACGGCGTCGAACGCGTCCTGCGACCGCAGGAAGAGGAAGACGCCGACCAGCGTCAGCAGTGCCAGCACGGTGGCCCCCGCCCCCGTGGTGATGGCCGCGAAGAC
>DASXRH010000602.1:0-3055 GCA_036506715.1 Acidimicrobiales bacterium | reverse complement strand
CAGCCGGGCCAGGGGCATGTTGCACGGCGTGACCTCGTTCCACGACGAGCACACGCCCACCTGGGGCTTGTCCCAGTCGTCGTCGGTCATGCCGATGGCCCGCAGCATGGCGCGCGCCGGCGCCCGCTCGTAGCCGTCGGTGACCTCGCGGCTGCGGGGCTTGATGTCGACGCTGGTCTCGCTCTCGGGCATGGGGACGCAGCGTAGGCCCCTCGCCGTTCCGGGGTCAGACTGCAGGCGTGCCCCGGCCCGCGCTCCGCAGTCCCCACGACCGCGAGATCGCCCGGCTGGCCGTGCCGGCGTTCGGGGCGCTCATCCTCGAGCCGCTGTACGTGCTGTCGGACACCGCCGTCGTCGGCCACCTGGGCACACCCCAGCTGGGCGGCCTGGGGGTGGCGTCGAGCCTGCTGCTCACGCTGTACGCCATCTTCATCTTCCTGGCCTACGGGACGACCGCGGCCGTCAGCCGCCTGCTGGGCGCGGGCGACCGCACGGAGGCCGCCCACCAGGCGGTGCAGTCGCTGTGGCTGGCCGGGATGATCGGCGTGGCCGTGACCGCCGCCGGGCTCGTGCTGTCGGGGCCGCTCGTGGCGCTGCTGGGGGCCGAGGGGGCGGTGGCGGCGAACGCGCTCGTGTACCTGCGGATCAGCCTGCTCGGCGTGCCCGCCATGCTCGCGGTGCTGGCCGGCACCGGCTACCTGCGGGGCCTGCAGGACACCCGCACCCCGCTGGTTGTGGCGGCCGCCTCGGTGGTCGGGAACCTGGCGCTCGAGCTCGTGCTCATCTACGGCTTCGATCAGGGCATCGGCGCCTCGGCCCTGTCGACGGTGCTGGCCCAGGTGGCCGCGGCGGCGGTGTACGTGCGACTGGTGGCCCGCTCGGCCCGGGGCCACGGCGTCGACCTCGGGCCCCACCCCGCCAGCCTCGGGCGCCTGGCCCGGGTGGGCCGCGACCTGCTGGTGCGGACGATGGCGCTGCGGGCCGCGCTGCTGGTGGCCACCGCCGTCGCCACCCGGTTGGGGACGGTCGACATCGCCGCCCACCAGATCGCCATCGAGACCTGGAACTTCCTCGCCTACGGGCTCGACGCCGTGGCGATCGCCGGCCAGGCCATGGTGGGCCGGGCGCTGGGCGCGGGCGAGGGCGCGATGGCCCGGGCCGCCGGCCGGCGGATGATCGAGTGGGGCGTGGCGCTGGGCCTGGCGGTGACCGTGGTGGTGCTGGCCACCCGCACGCTCCTCCCCCACCTGTTCACCGACGACCCGGCAGTGGTCGACCTGGCGGCCTTCCTGCTCGTGTGGGTGGCGGTCATGCAGCCGGTCAACGCCGTGGCCTTCGTGCTCGACGGCGTGCTCATCGGCGCCGGCGACATGGCCTTCCTGGCTCGGGCGATGGTGCTGGCGGCTGCCGTGTTCGTCCCCGCCGCGCTGGCGGTGCTGGCCCTCGGGCTGGGGATCGGCTGGCTGTGGGCCGCCATCGGGCTGCTCATGGCCGTGCGGGCGGGGACGCTGCTGGCCCGGTTCGCGGGCGACCGCTGGCTGGTGCTGGGCGCCGTGCGCTGATCCGTGTGACTAGAAGTCGGTGGCGCACCAGGGGGCGCGGGCGGGCCGGAACAGCGCGTCGGCCCGGGACACGGCGCCCTTGGTCCGCTCGTCGACCAGCCCGGCCCGCGCCAGCGTCGCCCACGTGACCCCGCCGAGCATCAGGGCGCCCAGGTCGGGGGTGCGGACCACCACGTCGGGCTCGGCGCCGGTGGGGGCGCAGGCGGCGCCGTCGGGGCCACCGTCGAGGCGGAACCGGCCGCCGGTGGCGGCCCGGCCGGCGTCGACCACCTCGACCACCAGCCCGCTCTCGACCGCGTAGGTGCGGGCGCCGAGGCAGGCGGCCACGTCGAGGGGGCGCAGCCACATGAGGTCGCGCTCGGCGCTCACCTCCAGGGCCCGGGGATCCGTGAGCCGCCACCGCAGTGGCAGGTCGGTGGGCGCCCGCCAGCGGATCGTGGTCACCAGGTCGACGTCGCGGGCGAAGCGCAGCAGCGCCGCCTCGACGGCGTCGTCGGCCGCGGCCAGCGACTCGACGGTCAGCTCGTGGCGGGTGCCGCCGGAGCCGAAGCCCTGGGTGATGCGGTAGACGAGGAAGCCGTCGGGCCGCCCGCCGGCGTCGTCGTGGACGGCGATGAACCGGCCGCTGGACCCGGCCCGGTGGTGCTCGACGTCGAGGGCCCGGACCTGCCACATCCCCGGCGTCAGCTCGACCTCACCGGGCACCCGGCGCCAGTGCCGGTCCCACACGGCGGGAAGGACCGCGACCGCCTCGTCCTCGGTGACCAGCCGGACGCCGCCGGGCAGGGGCCCGGGGGCCACGCCGGCCACCTCGGTGAACCGGGTGGCGTCGATGGTCACCGACTGGAAGCGGGTGGCCACGCCGTAGCCGAAGCGGCGGTAGATGCCGCCCTCGCTGGCCGTCAGGCCCGCCACCGGCTCGCCGAGGCCGACACCCTGGTCGTGGACGGCCTCGAGCAGGGCGCTGAGGACGCCCCGGCGCCGGTGGGTCGGCAGCACGGCGGCGTTGGTGACCCCGGTCAGCGGGAGGGAACCGCCGGGGACCGCCACCCGCAGCGACAGCGCCCCGCAGGTGCCGACGATGCGGTCGCCGTCGCCGACGACGAAGGTCCGGTCGACCTCGGTCACGAGCCGGACCTCGCGTCGGTAGTCGGGCGGGCCCACCGGCCCCACGCCGAAGCCGACCGAGGTCACGTCGACGACCGCGTCGAGCTCGTGGGGCTCGATGAGCCGGGGGGTCCAGGTGGTCACGGCGGGCCGGCCCCGATCGGGATCAGAGGCCGGCGCGGGAGCGCAGCAGGGCGGTCACCGCCTTGCCGTCGGCCTGGCCCCGGGTGGCCTTCATGACCTGGCCCACGAAGAACCCGGTGAGCTTGCCCCGGGCCTTGTCGTCGCCCTCGACGAACCGCGACCACTCGTCGGGGTGGGCGGCCACCACCGCGTCGACCGCGTCGCCCAGCGCGTCGGTCCCCATCTTCTCGAAGCCCTTGGCC
>DASXRH010000601.1:0-10345 GCA_036506715.1 Acidimicrobiales bacterium | reverse complement strand
GATCATCACCGGCGGGTGCGGCCGGCTGAGCGGCGCCGGCGAGCACAGCGTCTCGGCCAGCTGGTAGTGCTTGCCCGTGAAGGGCGCGGTGGTCGACGGGTCCCACATCTGCAGGCACACCTGGATCGTCTCCTCCAGCCGTTCGAACCGCTCGCTCACCGGCGGGAACGGCACGCCCAGACCGACGTGCTCGCGCTCGTACCAGGCGGCGCCGATGCCCAGCTGGCCCCGGCCGCCGGACAGGACGTCGAGGGTGGCGACGATCTTGGCCAGCAGGCCCGGGTAGCGGTACGACACACCGGTGACCAGCAGGCCGAGCCGCACCGTGGACGTGGCGGCGGCGAGGAAGCCGAGGCTGGTGTAGCCCTCGAGCATGGGCTCCTCGGCGGCGAAGATCGCGTCCATCTGGAAGTAGTGGTCCATGAACGTCATGTTCGACACGCCGGCGGCCTCGGCGGCTCGGCCGGCCCGGGCCAGCATCGGTCCGAGGTCGGCGGTGTCGGGGCCGGTGAACGTGGCGATGTGGACACCGAGCTGCATGGGACCCTCCTCCGGGTGGTGGCCGTCGAGGCCGCGGGTCACGCTACCGGCGCGGTCGGTCGCTGGGCGCAGGACTCCCACCAGGCCGCCGTGGCCGTGATTCTCGAGCCGCTCACCCGAGCTGGACGGCCAGGCCGCGCAGGTCGCCGTCCTCGTCGTACCACGGGGCCGCGGGGGCGAAGCCGAGGGCGGCGAGCACCGGGCCCAGCGCCCGGTCCTGCTCGCCGCCCACCTCGGCGACCAGCCACCCGCCGGGCCGCAGCAGGCCGGCGGCCGCCCGCGCCACCCGCCGCACGAGGTCGAGCCCGTCGTCGCCGCCGTCGAGGGCGATCCGGGGCTCGTAGCGCTGCACGTCGGCGGGGAGGAACGGGATCGCCCCGGTCGGCACGTAGGGGGCGACCGCGGTGACGACGTCGCAGGTCCGGGGCCGCAGTGGCGGCCGGCCGGCGTCGCCGACCACGGCCGCGACCCCGTTGCGGCGGGCGCAGGCCGCCGCCCTCGGGTCGATGTCCACGCCGACGACGGCGGCGCCCGTCACCGCAGCCCGCAGGTGGGCGGCCACGACCCCGGTCCCGGTGCACAGGTCGACGGCCCGCCCGCCGGTGGCGAGCAGACCCGCGGCCCGCCTCGCCAGGGCCTCGGTCTGCTCGCGGGGCACGTACACGCCGGGGTCGACCATCACGGTGCGGCCGCAGAACCGCAGCGTGCCGGTGATCCAGGCCAGCGGCTCCCCCCGCTCCCGCCGGCGGATCCACGCCTCCAGCGCGCCGACATCGGGGGCGGCGGCCACCAGCTCGTCGGCCTCCTCGCGGGCCGCCACGCACCCGGCCCGCTCCAGCCGCTCCGTGGCGGCCTCCACGGTCGACGGCCGGCGCCACGTCACGAGCCGGACGTGACCGTGCCGGCGTCGTCCCGGACGATCACGTCGTGCACGTCGATGACGGCCCCGGGCAGCAGGGCGACGGCCACGAGCCCGATGGCGAGCCGCCCGGCGACCAGCGCGGCGTGGCTGCGCAGGGTCCGGACCAGGGGGCCGATCCGGGTGGCGAGCACGGCGACGGCCATCCCGACCACCAGCAGGGCGAGCAGGGCGATGCCGGCCACCATCAGCAGTGCGGGCAGCACGAGGGGGACGACCGCCCAGGCCCAGGCCGCCCGGGTGCGGGCGGGCGGCGGGAGGGCCCGGCTGTAGCGGTCGGCGAAGGCCACGACGGCCATCCCGTGGAGGATGCAGGCGATCCCGAAGGCGGTGACCGACAGCCACGCCGGCCCCACCAGGTCGAAGTCGGGATTGCCGGGCCGCAGCGGGTCGATCCGGGTGGCGGCCACCACCAGGTGCAGGGCCCCGAACGTGACGCCGCCCAGGCGCCCGGCCGGGAGCCAGCGCCGGACGACGACGTAGATCACCCCGCTGAGCAGGCCGGGCAGGATCCCACCGAACACGACGAGGGAGACGGTGCCGTCGAGGTTGATGCTGCCCACGACCTCATCGGCCTCGGTGATGCGGCCCTGGGCGCCGTCGCCGGCGGTCACCGCCAGCAGCCGCATGATGAGCCGGATCGCCGGGCCGGTCACCAGCGCCCCGGCCCAGAAGCCGCCGACGATGGCGACGGCCGCCCCCCGCCAGTAGCGCAGGACGACGGTGCGCGCGGTCGGCGGGGGCGCCGGATCGCCGCCGGGCTCGGCCTCGGGCCAGGGCGGCGGTGTGGGCGTGGGCGACCAGGTCCGGTACCCCACCCCGCCCCACCGCCACGTGAGGGCGATCCCGGCGAGCAGCAGCGCGCCGGTCACGACCATCAGGATCACGGCGCCATGATGCCCCGGCGGGATCACCCCCCGCCGGGGCTTCGGTCAGGCGTGGCGGCGGGCGGCGCGCTGGAGCAGGGCCGACGCCGCGGCCACGACGATGACGGCGCCGATGACCGCCCCGACGATGCCACCCCAGTCGAACTTGTCCTCGTCGCCGATGCCGAGCAGGCCGGTGAAGATGGCGTAGCCGACCAGGGCGCCCACCAGGCCGAGCACGGTCGAGAGCGCCCAGGACTGCCAGCCGCTCATGTGCTCGAAGGCGTCGTTGGGCACCAGCGCCCGGCCGATCGCCCCGCACACGAACCCGAGCGCCAGGGCGGCGATCAAGCTTCCGAGGTCCATGTCCCCTCCCACGGTCGAGGTGACCAACGCGGAAGGTACCCCCGCCACCACGCTCGGGCAACGGTCGCAACCCAGTTGCAATCCGGTGGCCGGGGGGCCGGGGGCGTGCTTCTGTCGGGCCTGTGAACTACCGCCCGGCGACCGAGCACGACATCGAGGCGATCGCGGCGCTCCACGCGGACAGTTGGCGGCGGCACTACCGCGGCGACTTCTCCGACGAGTACCTGGACGGCGACGTCCTCGACGACCGCCGGGCGGTCTGGACCGGCCGCCTGACCGCTCCCGACGATGCCGACCACACGGTGGTCGCCGAGGCCGACGGCACGATCGTCGGCTTCGCCCACACGATCCTCGACGACGACCCGATCGACGGCGCACTGGTGGACAACCTCCACGTGGCCCACGACGCCAAGCGCGGCGGCGTCGGCTCCCGGCTCATGGCCCACGCCGCGTCCGCGGTCATGACCCGGGGCGAGATCAAGGGCCTCTATCTGCTGGTCCTCGAGTCCAACACGGCGGCCCAGGCGTTCTACACCGCCCGCGGCGGCGAGTGCACCGGCCGCGAGGTCTCGGAGGCGCCGGGCGACGGCACCGTCGTCGGCCTCCGCTACGTCTGGCGCGACCCGACGATCCTGCTCTGAGGGGGCGCCGGGGTAGACCCCGGTGGCGACCGAGCGGTACTCGATCCCGAGATCGAGATCGGAGAGCGCGGGGTCGTCGGTGTTCAGGGTGGCGAGTAGCCCGCTCTCTCGCATCTGCGGATACACGTGGTCCTCGAGCCGCGCACAGACGTTGGCGATGCGGACGTTGGAGTTCGGGCACACGGTCAGCGGAACGCGCATCGCCGCCACCCGAGCCACGAGATCAGGATCGCCGAGCATCGAGAAGCCGTGGTCGACCCGGTCCACCCCCAGCACGTCGATCGCGGCGGCGACCGCGGCGGCCGGCGAGTTCTCGCCCTGGTGCGCCGTGAGCCGGAAACCGGCGAAGCGGGCCGCGTCGTACGCAGGGAGGTATGTCACCGGATCGATCCCGAGCTCGGTCGAGTCCATCCCGACGCCGACCACCCGCTCCATGCCCGTGGCCCGCGAGCGGCGCAGCTCGGCCAGCCGCTCGACCTGCTCCAGTCCCGCCGCCGGTCCGAAGGCCCGATCCATGTCGGCGATCAGCAGACACGTCACGCCGGTCTCCGCCTCGGCGGCCGCGCACCCCTCGTCCAGGCCGGCGACGATGGCGGCGAGATCCTGGCCGCCGGCGAGGTGCCGGGCAGGCGTGAAGAACGCCTCCCGATGGATCAGGCCGTGGACGGCGCCGTCGACCACGCTCTCGTAGGCCAGGCGGGCCCAGTCGTCACGGGTCATCAACGTCGACTGCACGAGCCAGAAGACGCGGAGGAAGCCGTCGAGCGAGTCGTACCGGTACAGCTCGGTCGGGTCGGCGGTGGGCAGCTCGATGCGGTGGCGGCTGGCCAGCTCCACGAGCGTGGCGGGACGCATCGTCCCCTCGACGTGACAGTGCAACTCGACCTTCGGCAACCGATCCAGTGCTTCCGCCAGCGTCACCACGGTCGGAGCATTGCACGAGCACCTCGGTCAGGCGTCGCGGACGAGGAATGCGGCGGCGCCGGCGACGAGGGCCGCGGCCCTCACACCCGGCTCGGTGGACGAGCAACTTCCACGCCCGGCACCGTCACTGGGCTGCCCCGCCCAGCCCGGAGTCCGGCCCGAACGTACCGCCACCCTCATCCCACCGCCGCAGCAACTCGAACGGGAAGATCCCGGTGGCGTGGCCGTCGTTCCAGGTGATGACCAGGCCCCAGGCCCCGTGGAGGTTCGCGCTGTCGATCCGCAGCGGCATCGGGCTCCCCGGCCTCGGCCAGGCGGCCTCCTCCCGGTCGCGAAGGGTGCGGCAGGCCGCACAGGGACATGCCAGCCGTAGCGTCATCAGGTCGAACCGAGCGACGTGCCCGTCGAAGTAGGTGATCGTCACGCCCTTGTCCTTGGCGACGTCGATCGTTCTGGGTTCGTACCGCTCGTCCACGACCGTGCGACCCGCCAGGTCACTCCGACGAGGGCCCAGGCGAGGGCGGCGTGGGGAGGTCGGACAGGGGGCCGAGGTGGCGCAGCTTGTCCGGGTTGACGATCGAGCGGATGCCTTGGATCTGGCCGTCGGCGATGTCGAGCGACAGCACATACAGGACCCGCTGCTGCCCGTCGAGGCCCAAGGCGCCGGGGTGGCCGTTCACCTCGACCGGTCGGATCGAGAAGCCTTCGATGCGCCTCGCGACCTGCATCCAGCCCAGCAGCGCCCGCGCCACCCGACGGCGCCCGAACAGCGGGTGCGCGATCGCCCGCGCCTTGCCGCCGCCGTCACCGTGCAGGGCGACGTCGTGGGCCAGCAAGGCCTCTAGCCCGTCGAGGTCGCCCGTCTGCGCGGCCGTCATGAACATGCGTGCCAGCTCGTTGTGCTCCTGGCTCTGGGCCTCGAAGCGCGGCCTGTCCTGCTCGATGTGGCGGCGGGCCCGCACTGCCAGCTGCCGACACGCGGCCTCGCTCTTGCCGACGATCTCGGCGATGGCGTCGTAGCCGTAGTCGAACACCTCGCGCAGCAGGAACACGGCCCGTTGCTCGGGCGACAGGCGCACGATCAGGACGAGGAAGGCGAGCGACAGCGAGTCCGCCATCTCCGCGTGGGTGGCGGGATCGTCCGGACCCCCGGTCACCACCGGCTCCGGCAGCCATTCGCCGACGTAGGTCTCCCGTCGCACCTGCGCCGAGCGGAGCCGGTCGATGCCGAGGCGGGTGACGACGGTGGCCAGGTAGGCCTCCGGCACCTCGATCTGCTCGCCGGACTCGAGGACGCCGTGCAGGCGCAGGAGCGCCTCCTGCACGACGTCCTCCGCCTCGCTCACGCTGCCGAGCATCCGGTAGGCGATGGCGAACGCCCGCGGCCGAAGCTCGTCGAGTAGCTCCGCCATGTCAGCCGAGCCCCTCGGTGAAGCCCTGCCGCCAGCTCGGGTAGCGCAGCCGCCAGCCGAGCTCGCGCTTGGCCTTGTCGTTCGAGGCGCCGCGGATCTCGGTCATGGCCATCACGGCCACCTCGCCTGCCGCGAGGCGCCCGAGCCAGCGGGGCACCCGCAGCGGACGCTTCGCACCGACGGCGGCCGCCAGCACCGGGAGGAATTCGGACGCGGGTGCCGGTTCGTCGTCGACGACGTTGTAGATGCCGGCAGGTCCGCCCTCGACGGCGGTGACGGTTGCCGTCGCGGCGTCCTCGATGTGGATGAAGGACCAGATGCCCGTGCCCCCGCCGACGATGGGGAACTGGCGCTTGCGGATCAGCTCGATCTGGCTGCCGGGCGGGTCGAGGGCGATCGAGGTGCCGGGGCCGTAGAACCAGCCGTAGCGCAGCACGAGGCCCTCGGTCCAGGGGGCGCCCGTGACCGCCGCCTCGAGGTGACGGATCGCCGCGAGCCCCTGACGCATCGCGGGCGGGGGATCGTGATCGAGCGGATCTTCCTCCCGCTTGATCGGGCCACCGGTGCGGGCGTACAGCACGCCGGCGTTGCTCTGGACGACGAATCGCTTGACGCCCGCCGCCTGGCCCGCCGACAGCAGGTGGTCGGTGCCCTCCGTGCGCAGCCGGTTGGTGAGCGCGGTCTCGCGATCGAAGCGTCGCATGTTGACCGCCGGCGGTATGGCGGTGAGCTGGTGCACGATCACGTCCGGCTCTGCCTCGCCCACGGCCCACCCCACGGCGTCGGCATCCAGCGCGTCGGCCACCACGGGCTGAGCGCCGACGCTGCGTAGCTGGTCGCGCTTGGCTTCCGTACGGGTCATCCCGACGACATCGTGCCCATTGGCGACCAACATGGGAACAAGCTGCTTGCCGAGCGCACCCGTGGCGCCGGCGACGAACACCTTCATGGCGACTCCCGTCTCGTTCGGACACCCACCAAGACGAACCAGCGAGTGCGCCTGTGACAGCTGACGGAATCGACCGGAAGCTCCGACGGTCTGTCAGAGATGTGCCCTGACCAGCGAGGGAGGCGGTCGGAGAGCGGGCGCCGAGGATCGACGCGGACGGAGCGGAGGGCGCCGGTCGGATCGGCACTCTCCGCTCGCGGATCGGGCTCCCGGGGGAGCCGGTGGGTCAGTTGCTGGTCGAGGCCTCGATCAGGGCTCGACCGTTCCCCGAGCCGATCTCGATCTTGCGCGGTTGTGCTTGCTCGGACACGGGGAGCGTCACGGTCAGCACACCATGGTCGTAGGACGCTTTGAGGTTGGCACTGTCGAGGCTGTCGCCCAGGAGCACGCGGCGGGTGTACGTGCCGTGCGGTCGCTCGGCGGCGAAGACCTCGTCGTCCTCATTGTGATCCCACTCGCGGTTGGCCGAGATCGTCAACACGTCGCGCTCGACGGTGAGGTCGATGGCGCCGGGATCCACGCCCGGGAGGTCGAGGTCGATGGTGACCTCGTTGCCGTGTCGATAGGCGTCCATCGCGACGGTCGAAGACGGTCGACGCCAGATCTGGTCGAACTGGTCAGCGAGGCGGTCGTAGTCGCGGAATTGATCGAAGCGAACTAGCATTGCATATCTCCTCTTGTCATGTTTTATAACGAAAGCATACTATGCTTGCCAGCAAATAACTCAAATCCTTGAAGAATTATGAAAGAAGTTGTGAACGCTTTCGTACCGTCTGCGTCCGCAGGGTCACTCGATCCGCTTGCCACCGGGCGGCGCTCGACACCGGGCCAGGCGCGCAGGGCGACGGTGACGAACGAGCGCAGCCCGGTGCCCGAGCTGCGAGCACACCTCGACACATGGTCCGAGGATGGCCCCGACGGGCGGGTGTTCGTCGGTCCGAAGGCACCACGCCCCGGCGGACGAAGCTCCAGCGGACGTGGGACAGGGCCATCGAGAAGGAGGGGCACGGAAGGGGCACGGGCGCCGGGACGGCTTCCAAGGCCGGCCCGGCGCCAAGAACGCAAAAGCGCCCCTGACCTGCGGCCGGGGCGCTCGGAGAGCGGGTGACGAGGATCGAACTCGCATTCTCAGCTTGGGAAGCTGATGTTCTGCCATTGAACTACACCCGCATGGTGGACCGCCGAGGGTAGCCGACGCCGTCGGCGGCGGGCGATACGGGAATCCCGTCCCCCGCGCCACCGGCCCCGGACCCGATGGGACCCGGGGCCGGCGTGGCCCGAGCGGGCCGGTGGGTCAGGTCGTCAAGGCCGAGGCCTCGGCCGACCCGGAGCCCGAACCCGAGTCCGACCCGGATCCGGAGCCCGAACCCGACCCCGAGCCCGAGTCACCGGACCGGGACTCGGAGCCTTGGCCGTCCATGTTCGGGCAGTCAGCCTGCCCCCGCGCGCCGCCGCCGTTGCCATGGTCGCCCGTGTCGCCTTGGCCTTGCTGGCCCGGCTGGCCGTAGCCGTAGCCGGACTGGCCGTCGGGCGCGCCGTTGGACGGAGCGTCGGTGCTCGGGGATTCGCCGGTCACGCCCGAGTCGGGCGTCGTGGAGTCGGGCGAGTCCTGGGCGGCGGCCCAGCCGGCGCCGCCCACGATCACGGTGCCGGCCACGGCGGCGGCCGCCGCCACCCGTCTGGGGTTCCAATCCATCCTGACCTCCTTGTCATCGGTATCTCCGATCCGGTCAGCAAACGGGACCAACCTGAGAGCCGCCGCAGAGCGGCCGGGGTGTTCCAGCCGGGGTCGCTCCGACGGTCCGCCCCGGCCGCCACCCCGGACCCGGGTCGCTAGGGTCGTCGGCCGATGATCCTGTCCGACCGCACCATCCGCGAAGAGCTGGCCGCCGGGCGCATCGTCATCGACCCGCTCGACGAGGCCTGCATCCAGCCGTCGTCGGTCGACCTGCGCCTCGACCGCCTCTTCCGGGTCTTCCTCAACCACACGATGCCGGTCATCGACGTCCGCCAGGACCTCACCGACCTCACCCGCCTGGTCGAGATCGACGAGGGCGACGCCTTCATCCTCCACCCCGGCGAGTTCGTGCTCGGCTCGACCTACGAGCGGGTGGCCGTGCCCGACGACCTCGTGGCCCGCATCGAGGGCAAGAGCAGCCTCGGCCGCCTGGGCCTGCTCATCCACAGCACCGCCGGGTTCATCGACGCCGGCTTCTCGGGCCACATCACGCTCGAGCTGTCCAACGTGGCCAACCTGCCCATCACCCTCTACCCCGGCATGAAGATCGGCCAGGTCAGCTTCCTGCGCATGACCACCCCCGCCGACGTGCCGTACGGCTCGGCCCAGGTCGGGTCCAAGTACCAGGGCCAGCGGGGCCCCACCCCGAGCCGCTACTGGGAGAACTTCGGCACCGCGGGCGACGCCAGAGACGCCGGCGACGGCGACGGGTGAGCGTCAACCGTCGGGATCGTTCCCGCCGCCGGTCAATGGGAGCGTGCGGGTGGCGACGACCGTGCCCTGCAGCTCGAGCGTGACGGTCGCCGTGCCGTCCTTGCCGGTGCCGGCGTGGTACAGCGGGTGCGTCGCCACGAGCAGCCCGGCGAACGACGGCGTCGCCCCCGGCGCCAGGTCGCCCACCTGGCAGACCATCGTCGTGGGCAGCCCGCCCTGCAGCACGCTGCCCCAGCCGACGCCCGGCGCCGGCGCCGGCGGGCTCCAGCCTTCGACCGCGCACCCGGCGGGCAGCGGGTCGAGGACCTCGGTCTCGAGGCGTTGCCGCAGGGCGGGCGGCAGGGCCAGCAGGTCGAGGAACTCGGACGGCACCAGGTCGGTGAACAGCACCGGCGGCACGAAGCCGGCGTCGCCCCCGAGCGTGATCCTCACGGTCGCCCCCGGGATGGTCCGGGTGCCGGCGTTCGCGGCCCCCACGCCGATGCGCCCGGCGGGCAGCGGGCGGCCGTTGGTGGTGTAGGGCGACCACGTCGGATCGGTGAGGTCGAGGCCGGCCTGGTACTGCTCGAGCGGCACGGCCGCGGGCAGCTCGGCCTCGAGCGCGTCACCCCGGTACAGGCGCAACATGGCGGTCTGCTCCGGCGCGTCGACCTGGAGCAGGAAGCTGAACTGGTCGGTGCCCCCCGTCGGCGGCTGGACCAGCGAGCAGTCGATGGTCTGGGTGCCGTCGGGGGCGGTCGCCGGGGCGCCGCACCGGCTGTCGAGCGCCGTGTCGGGGAAGGCACGGGCGCCGGGGGTCAGCGCCACCTGCACCCTCAGCGGTGCGGGGTCGGCCTGGTCGGCGGCGGTGACGCCCGCAGTACCCGTGAGGCCGGCCGGGGCCTGGAACGCCGAGGCCGTGAGGTTGTCGGGCGCACCCCGCTCGCCGATGGTGAAGGCCAGCGCGCCCTGGCCGACGGCCGAGGGGGTCCAGGTCGACGAGGCGAACGTCAACGGCGGGGGCGTCGGTGTCACCGGGCCCGGGCCTGGTCCGGGGCCGGGGCCGGGAGGCGGCGTGGTGCCGCCCTGGGGCGGGGTGGGCGCCGGCGTGGTGCCGCCGCTGGCGGGGCTGGTGGCGCGGTTGCTGCCCGTCGGCGTGGTACGGCGCGACGACGGTGGCGGTGTGTCGAACCGGCCGGTGCGCGAGCTGCGGCCCGACCGGGACCCGAACAGCGACGAGCCGGTGTCGCCGGCGAAGCTGGCGAAGTCGCCGTCCAGCGAGCCGATGCCGAAGTCG
>DASXRH010000600.1:0-1892 GCA_036506715.1 Acidimicrobiales bacterium | reverse complement strand
GGTATCTGGCCGGACCCTCGCTGACATCGGTATCTGGCGGGACCTTCGGCTGACATCGGTATCTGGCGCGACCTTCGGCTGACATCGGTATCTGGCGGGCGGCGGCCCGCTCTGGTTCCCGAGGCGAACGGCGGCCCAAGGCGATTGCAAGCGACCTGCGAGCGCCCGGGTCCAAGGTGGCGGCATGGCAACGGTGGCGGAACACGGCTCCGGGCGGCGACCCGGTCAGGCGATGGTGGCCCTGGCTGACCGCGCACCGCAGGCCGCGGCGCCCGCCGACGCCGGGCGCCACGTGACCGTGGTCTACACCGACATCGTCGGCTCCACCGGCCTGGCGGCCCGGGCCGGGGCCAGCTACCCCAGCCTGCTGGTGCGCCACCGCGAGCTGATCGCCGGGGCCGTGGCCCGGCGGGGCGGGTCGTACCTGTCCCACGCCGGCGACGGCACCATGGCCGTGTTCGACCGGCCCGACGACGCCCTCGGGGCAGCGGTCGACGCCCAGCGGGCGCTGGGCGCCGAGGCGTGGCCGGCCGGCCTGGGCATCCGGGTCCGCATGGGTGTGCACGCCGGCGAGGTGCACGACGTCGACGGCGAGCCGGTGGGCCTGGCCATCAACCAGGGCGCCCGCATCATGGCCGTGGCCCACGCCGGGCAGGTGGTCGTGACCGACGCGGTGGCCTCGGCCGTGGCCGGCGCCGGCGAGGCCGTGGCCGGCGACGGCGGCCCCGACCTGGTGCTGGCCGACGCCGGGCACCACGACCTGCGCGACCACGCCACGCCGGTGCGGCTGCGCCAGGTCGTCGCCGACGGGCTCACCGTGGTGCTGCCGGGCCCGCGCGTGGCGGGCGAGCAGGCGCCCTGCCTCTCCGCCACGGCCCTCGGCGAGGCCTGCTGACTACGATGCTTGCCTATGGCACGCATCGACTTCCCTGAGCGCGGGTTGGGCGAGCACGTCGACTGGGCGCTGCTCCGGCCGAAGATGGCGGCGGGCATGGGGGCGCTGTCCGAGGCGGTCTACGGCAACACCCAGCTGAGCGTGCGCGAGCGCGAGGCCGCCCGCTGGACCATCGCCCTCGTGAACGACTGCGCCGTGTGCCAGGACACCCGGGCCCGCGACGGCGCCGCCGCGGGGGTCGACGAGGGGTTCTACGGCGAGGTGGCCGACTGGCGGTCCGGTCGCACGCTCAGCGAGCGCGAGCGGCTGGCCGCCGAGTTCGCCCAGCGCTTCGCCCTCGACCACCTGGGCATGGACGACGAGCTGTGGGCCCGCCTGCGGGCGGCCTACGCCGACGCCGAGCTGGCCGACCTCACCATGTGCTGCGCCACGTTCCTCGGCCTGGGCCGGGCGCTGGCCGTCATGGGGGTGCGCGCCCCCGACGACCGCATCCTCGTCTGAGAGAGGTGGCTGACCGGCAGGGCGGGGGAGAGCCCCCCGGCCAGCCCCCGCGGCGACTACTGCATTGTGCAGCAGATCCGGCCGCTACTGCAACTTGCACTACTGTGACGCGCCGTGGGCGCGACGCCGACCACCTCGTCATACGCGGTCCTCGGCCTGCTGGCCCTACGGCCGTGGACCGCCTACGAGCTGAACAAGCAGGTCGGACGGAGCCTGCGCTGGGTGTGGCCCCGCTCCGAGCGCCACGTCTACGACGAGCCCAAGCGCCTGGTGCGCCAGGGCTGGGCCACGGCCCGGCCGGTGCGCAAGGGGATGCGCACCCGCACCGAATACCGCATCACGCCGGCCGGCCGCCGGGCGCTGGCCGCCTGGCTGGCCACCCCGCCGGCCGCCCCCATGATCGAGATCGAGGGCATGTTGCGGCTGATCCACGCCGACCACGGCGAGGCGGCCGACCTGGTCGCCGCCCTCCGGTCCACCGTCGCCGGCCTCCACA
>DASXRH010000599.1:0-2745 GCA_036506715.1 Acidimicrobiales bacterium | reverse complement strand
CACCGTGGCGGCGTCGAAGTCGGCGAACGCGGCGCGGAAGGCCGGGCGCTTGCGCAGGATCGTGATCCACGCCAGGCCCGACTGGAAGAACTCGAGGCACAACAGCTCGAACAGGGACCGCTCGTCGCGCAACGGCCGGCCCCACTCGTCGTCGTGGTAGGCGATGTACAGCGGGTCGCGGCTGCCCCAGGCACAGCGGGGGCGGCCGTCGTCGCCCACCAGCACGTCGGACGGGGCGGGCGAGGCGGGCGAGGGGGTGGCGTCGGGAGGCGGGTCAGCGGGCATGGCGGCGGCGACGGGATCGTTCATGCCCCGCACCGTACCGACGGGGTATGACAGTCAAGCTCAGCCCCGGGCGTTCCCGGTGAACGACCAGGCCCCCAGGTGCACCGACGGCACGTGCATGATGCCGTCCTCGCCCCCCACGAGCTGGGCGTCGTCGCCCAGGCCCCGCACCCGGTCCGGCCCGAAGGCGGCCACCACGGCCTGCGTGTAGCGCAGGTTCTGCACCGGCCCGACGACCTGGCCGCCTTCGATGAGGAACAGCCCGTTGCGGGTGAGCCCGGTGACCACCTGGGTCTTGGGGTCGAGGATGCGGTTGTACCAGAGGTCGGTGACGAGCAGCCCTCGCTCGACCGCCCCCACCAGGTCGGCGGGCGCCGCGGCCCCGCCGCCGAGGAACAGGTGGCCCGGGTAGCCGCCGAAGGCCTCCATGCCGATCGAGTGCCCGGTGGGCTCGACGCCGGCCAGCCGTGCCGATCGCCGGTCGTGGGCCAGCCCGACCGACACCCCCGCCCGCACCATGTCGACCCGGCGCGCCGGCGTGCCCTCGACGTCGAACGGCACGCCCTGGGCCCGGGGGTCGGTGGCGTCGTCCCACACGTCGATCGCCGCGTCCCACTGGGGCTCGCCCAGGTGGACGAACGACGTGCCCTCGGCATGGGCCTTGCCGTTGAACCCGTAGAGCGCCGGGAACAGCAGCGCCGAGGCCACTGCCCGGGGTTCGAGCACCACCTCGTAGCTGCCCGGCGCCAGCTCGACCGGGTCGCGGCCGCCCGTGGCCTTGGCCGCGGCCCGGGCCCCGCAGGCGGCCCCGTCGACGTCGGCCAGCGCCACCGCCGTGACCTGGGCGAACCCGTCGGCCGGGTGCTCGCCGCCCGCCACGACACGGGCGATGCCGTCGATCCGGGCCAGCGACGAGCGGGCTGCCGCCCGCTGCCCGGTGGTCGACACCAGCACCCGGGTGGTGGCCGAGGTCGAGCAGTAGCCGGCCGCCTCCAGGCCGCCGGCCGCGGCCACGAACGCCGCCACCGCTGCCGCCCGGTCGTCGGGGGTGGCCGCTGCCGTACCGTCGTCCCAGTGCTCGACAGGGGCGACGGCGGCCGGCGGGGCGAAGCCGCCGAAGTCGGGGTCGACCGGCCGCAGCGCCGCCGCCGCCAGCGCCCCCTCCGCCAGGGCCGCCAGCCCGTCGCCGTCGGTGCGGGTGGTGGACGTGCGGGCCATCCGGCCGTCGACGGCGACGGTGAGCGTGACCGTCCGCACCTCCTCGCTGACGTTCTGATGGATGCGGCTGTTGGCGAAGCGGGTCAGCGACGACGTGCCGACCACCGCGGACGCCACCGCCTCGCCCCGGTCCCCCACCAGGGCCAGCGCCCGCTCGCACACGTCGGTGGCGACCTCGGGGGAGGCCGCGTCGCTGGCGTCGACGACCATCCGCCGACCGTAGCCAACCCGACAGGCCCGCCGACGCGATCGGCGCGCCCGCCGCTACCCTGCCTTCCCCCTTCAGATGAGAGGCGCCCGATGGGCAACAACGGCGAGGGCCGCGGCATCGAGGTGGTGGCGTTCGACGGCGACGACACCCTGTGGCACAGCGAGAGCCACTTCGTGGACGCCCACGAGCGGTTCTGCGCCCTGGTCGCCCCGTACGTCGAGGACCGGGCCCTGGTCGACGAGCAGGTCGTGTCCACCGAGCGCCACAACCTGGCCACCTACGGCTACGGCGCCAAGGCCTACACGCTGTCGCTCATCGAGACCGCCATCGCCCTCACCGACGGCCGCCTCACCAGCCGGGAGGTCAGCGCCATCCTCGACCTGGGCAAGGGCCTGCTGGCCCACCCGGTCGAGCTGCTCGACGGGGTCGACGAGGTGGTGGCCGAGCTGGCCGCCACGGGCCGGCGGCTGATCGTGGTCACCAAGGGCGACCTGTTCCACCAGGAGGCCAAGGTGGCGGGCTCGGGGCTGGCCGACCGGTTCGCCCGGGTCGAGATCGTCTCCGAGAAGGACGTCGCCACCTACCGCCGCGTCATGGACGCCGCCGACGTGGCCGCCGACCGGTTCCTGATGATCGGCAACTCGGTGCGGTCGGACGTGCTGCCGGTGGTCGAGTTGGGCGGCCACGCCGCCCACCTCCCCTACGTCTACACGTGGGAGCTGGAGCACGTTCCCGACGCCGACGCGCAGCGCCAGGGCTTCCACGAGCTGGGCTCGATCCACGAGCTGCCCGGCCTGGTGGAGCGGCTGTCCGACTAGAGGTCGATCGTCACCCGCCGCGCCTGGCCGTCGTACGGGATCGGCACCAGTAGGGTCAGGGTGCGGGCGTCGGGGGCCAGGGCGGGGGCGAAGGACAGGTCGCGGTGGACCAGCCGGCCGTCGCTGCCGTCCCCCGCGGCGGCCCCGTCGTAGTGGCGGCCGCGGTCGTCGACCGCGGCCCACCGGGAGCCGCCGACGGAGCGGCGAACGGGG
>DASXRH010000598.1:0-4653 GCA_036506715.1 Acidimicrobiales bacterium | reverse complement strand
GGCTCGACGAGGTGGTCACCACTCCGGGCGGTCGGGTGGTGCTGGCCCCTCCCTACATCACCGCCGACGTGCCCCGGCTGGCCAACCGGCTGGACCGGCCCGCCGACGGCCTCGTGCTGGTCAACCGGCGCCACCTCCAGTCGAACAACTCGTGGATGCACAACGTGGCGGTGCTGGTGAAGGGGCGCAACCGATGCACGCTGCACATCCACCCCGACGACGCCCGCCGCTGCGGCGTCGCGGACGGCGGCCTGGCCGCGGTGGCCTCGACCGCCGGGCGGGTGGAGGTGCCGGTCGAGGTGACCGACGCCATCGCCCCCGGCGTCGTGTCGCTGCCCCACGGCTGGGGCCACGACCGTCCGGGCGCCCGGCTGGCGGTGGCCCGCGCGCACGCCGGGATCAACAGCAACGTGCTGTCGCCCGGTGACTTCGTCGACGTGATCTCGGGCAATGCCGCCGTCAACGGCATCCCGGTCACGGTGGCGCCCGCCGGGTGACCCCTGGCTGCCGAGGCCAGCGGCAGCCGATCGCGTGTCAGCGGCGGCCCCGCCGCGATCTATCGGGGTCCTGACCGCCCGGCGTTCGTGCCGGGGCTGTCGAGCCCGGCCGACGCGACTTTCCCGCGGTCAGTCGTCGTCGAGCCGCTGTTCCAGACGGACCGTGACGGTGTCGCCCGCCTGCTTGGCGATGGCCTTGCGCACGTCGGCCTTGATCGGCAGCTTGTGGCGGCCATCGCCGAGGGCCATGAACGAGCTGCGGAACGGCCGGCCGTCGACCGTGCCGCTGACCTTCACGAGCCCCCGGGTGCCGAAGTACTCGGCCGAGCCGGGCATGACCACGTAGGTCCAGCCGCCCCTGGCCGGGCTCTTCTCCAGCGGGGCCTCGAACTGCTTGTCCAGCCTGGTCACGGGCACCTCCTCGTCAGCCTGCACCCATTCCGACGAGGCGGGACGCGCAGACTCATCGGGGGCCGGGCGTGCGGTCAGCCCGTGGTCTCGCTGATCTGCATCACCGGCACGATCGTCGTGTAGTTGGCGACGTCGGCCAGCACGTCGGCGGTGCCCTCCGCGGCCATCGCCGCCCCCATCGCGTCGGTCGACGGGAACCGGAAGTGCACGGCCGCCACGTAGGGGCCGTCGACGCCCCTGTCGATCTCGGCGCCGTCGAGCCCCCACGTCGTGCAGCACAGCGGCACGTGGCGCTCGCGGTAGTAGTCGTGGTCGAAGGTGGCGCCGTCGGTGGCGGGGTACAGGACGGAGAGGCGGATCACGGGAGTCCTTCCGGTCGGGCGACGAGCATGGCGGACGACAGCCTGGCACGTGGGCGGAACTACAGGTCGACCTCGTAGACCTGGCCCACGAGGTCGGTGCCGAAGCTCCGATGCGGCTCCTCCTCGACCAGCCGGAACCCCCGGCTCAGGTAGACGTGGCGGGCGGCGACGAGCGGATCGTTGGTCCACAGCCTCATCCGCCGGTATCCAGCCCCGCGGGCGAACCGCAGGCACTCGTCGACCAACCGCCCACCCACCCCGGCCCCCCGCGCCGCGGGGTCGACGAGCAGGATCCGCAACTGGGCGGTCTCGGCGTCGACGGGCACGCAGAACACGCACCCGACCCGCCGCCCGCCGGCCTCGGCGATCCAGGCGGCCTGGCGGTCGGGGTCGTCGCCGGCCGCGTACTCGGCCACGATCCGGGCGACCAGCGCCTCGAACGTCGTGTCCCACCCGAACTCGTCGGCGTAGAGCTCGCCGTGGGCCATCACGACCCATCCGAGGTCGCCCGGCCGCCCGAGGCGGCGGATCACCAGCGTCGTGTCCCGGTGCATGTGCGACCCTCCTACTGAAACGACTGTTTCAGTGCCAGAGTAGCGCCATGACGGACCGCGACAACCGCGCCTCGCCCCGCCGGGACGAGCTGCTCGACCGGGCCTACCGCTACGTGCTCGACCACGGGCTCGCGGACATGTCGCTGCGGCCGCTGGCGGCGGCCGTCGGGTCGAGCCCGCGGGTGCTGCTCTACCTGTTCGGGTCGAAGGACGGCCTGGTCCGCGCCCTGCTGGCCCGGGCCCGGGCCGACGAGCTGGCACTGCTGGCCACGGCCGCCCCCGATCCCGGCGGGGACGGGCTCGCAGGTGTGGCGCGGACCACCTGGGGCTGGCTCTCGGCCGACGAGCACCGCCGCCTGCTGGCCCTGTGGGTCGAGGCCTACGCCCGCTCGCTGGTCGAGCCCGCCGGCCCGCTGGCCGACTTCGCCCGCCGGACCGTCGACGACTGGCTCGCCATCCTGGCCGCGGCCCAAACCCCCGCCCGCCGGCGCACCGCCGCCGGCCGAGCCGAGCGGACGCTGGTCCTCGCCGTCCTGCGGGGCGCGGTCCTCGACCTGCTGGCCACCGGCGACGTCGAGCGCACGACCGCCGCCGTGGACCGCCACCTGCGGGGCATCGACGGCGGCGGCTGACCGGGCACGCGAGCACCCTGTGGAGGGACGGCTGGCGCCGCCCCCGCGGCACGGGCAGCGTGTACTTCATGACAGCGCGACGCGAAGATCCTCAGCCCGGGGCGGGGCCGCCGAAGAACACCTGGGCCTCGACGATGCGGCCGTCGCGCACCGTGTGGACCTCGGCGTTGCGGAACCGGCCCCCGTCCACCAGCTCGTACTCGTAGAGCACGAAGACGTCGTCGCCCTCCCCCGGGACGACCTCGAGCAGGTCCTGGGTGCGAAAGCGCGGGGCGCTCGGGAAGCAGCGCTCGAACCACGCGGCCCGGTCGATGTGGTCGTCCTGGGGGCTCGTGAACACGAAATCGTCGGCGATCACGGCCTCGGCCGCGGCCCGGTCCTGGGCCATGAAGCTGGCAAACGACGCCCGCACCACGTCGACGTTGGTCATGGACGCTCCCTCGGTCGGCCCGCCGTCCCCGAGTCTGTCAGCGCCCCGCTAGCGTCGGC
The DNA here is from genome assembly GCA_036506715.1 of Acidimicrobiales bacterium. GTDB lineage: Bacteria > Actinomycetota > Acidimicrobiia > Acidimicrobiales > VFJN01 > ZC4RG19. Next base: position 1,708 of record DASXRH010000598.1, on the reverse strand, counting down.
GTCCGTGGATCTCGACGCCGCCATGGGTCAAGCCCTCGACGAGGGGGCCACCGCAGTGCTCCACGGCGACGTGCCCGTGGGCGCCGTCGTGCTACGCGACGGCGAGGTCATCGCCCAGCGCCACAACGAGCGCGAGAAGACCGGCGACCCCACCGCCCACGCCGAGATCCTGGCGCTGCGCGACGCCGCCGAGGTGGTCGGGTCGTGGCGGCTCGAGGGCACGAAGCTGGTCGTCACCGTCGAGCCGTGCCCGATGTGCGCCGGGGCGCTGGTGGCGGCGCGGGTCGACCAGGTCGTGTACGGCGCCGCCGACCCCAAGGCGGGGGCCTGCGGCTCGCTGTACAACCTGTGCGTCGACCCCCGCCTCAACCACGAGGTGGGGGTCACCGCGGGCCTCAGGGCCGACGAGGCCGCCGCCCTCATCACCGGGTTCTTCGAGGAGCTGCGGGCCGCCGGGGGACGCGGCCCGGGCTAGGCGACGGCCGAGTGGCCGGTCGCGTGGGGCACCGACCGTGTGCCAGTCACCCGGCGGCCGCGGGCGCCGCACCAGCAGTGCCAGTGGAGGACCGGCCCGTCGGCCGTGTTGGTGAGCCTCTCGATCCGGGACATGTCCAGCAGGACCCGGGACCGGTGCCCATGGCAATAGACGGCGAACATGACACTCTCCTGACGTCTTATCCACTACAGTCCATTTTGCAGTCCACTCACTGTGGACAGGTCGGCAATTGGTCTGTACGATCGGGCAGAGTGGTCGTTTAATCCATAGCCAATTTCGGAGCATTGGTATGAACCAGCCGATCGAACGGGTGCTCGGTCTGTGGTCCGAGGGACCTGGACCGCTCCACCGCAAGCTCACCGACGCCCTACGGTCCGCCGCCGACCAGGGCCGGCTACCGACCGGCGAGCGCCTGCCGTCCGAGCGCGACCTGGCCCAGCGGCTGGCCGTCAGCCGCAGCACGGTGGTCACCGCCTACGACGCCCTGCGGGCCGAGGGCGTGCTCGAGAGCCGGCAGGGCAGCGGCACCCGCGTCCGGGCCGGTGCCGGGGGTCGAGCCCTACGCTCCGACCCGCTGGACGACTTCACGGTCAGCCCGCTCTACCGGACGCTGATCGACGTGCGCGACGACGTCATCTCGCTCGCGTGCGCCACCTTCCCCGCCCACCCCCGGGTGGCCGAGGCCATCGCCGAGGTGGTGGCCGAGGAGGGCGACAAGCTGCTCGCCCACAACGGCTACCTGCCCGGCGGGCTGCCGGCGCTGCGGGAGGCGCTGGCCCGCATGCTGACCGACAACGGCACGCCCACCGCCCCCGACCAGATCCTGGTGACGACCGGCGCCCAGCAGGCGGTCACGCTGGCCACGCTGCTGCTGGTGCGGCCCGACGACGAGGTCATCGTCGAGTCGCCCAGCTTCTCGGGCACGCTCGACGTGTTCCGCACCCGGGGTGCCCGGGTCGTCTCCGTGCCGGTCGACGACGACGGCGTCGACGCCCGGGCCGTCGCCCGGGCCGTCGATGCGGGGCGGCCGGCGGCCATCTACCTGATGCCCACGTTCCACAACCCGACCGGCGTCCTGCTGGCCGCCAACCGCCGCCGCGACCTGGCCGAGCTGGCCGCCGAGCGGGGCGTGCCCATCGTCGAGGACAACGCGCTCGAGAACGCCCCCCTCGACGAGGACCGGCTCCCGCCCATCGCCGCCTACGCCCCGCC
>DASXRH010000597.1:0-1641 GCA_036506715.1 Acidimicrobiales bacterium | reverse complement strand
GCGCGGTCGCGGGTCGGCGATGTCGGCGATGGTGCCGAGGTGCGGGCGATGGTGGACAGCGGGTGCTGTGGGGTGCGGCCCGTTCCTGGACGATGCCGCCGTTGACCCGGTGGCAGTCGCCCACGACCACGTCGCCGCCGGCCCGGTCGATGGCGGAGGCCATCTTCTTCGCCACCTTGCGTGACGCCTCGACGTTGTCCTTCCAGCAGCCACACGTGCCGTCGATGCCCGTGCACGATTGTTGACGGGAACCGACGGCTGGCCCCGCGGACCCGCCGTTAGGCTCACGACCACCCCTCCCCCGGGAGCCCAGCATGCCCCTCGGCACCTTCGATCGCGACGACAACCTCGCCGCCCTCGGCACCGGCACCTACGACGTGCTGGTCATCGGGGGCGGCATCACCGGAGCGGGCGTCGCCCTCGACGCCGCGTCCCGCGGGCTGCGCACGGCGCTGGTCGAGCGGGACGACTTCGCATCCGGTACGTCGTCCAAGTCGTCCAAGCTGGTCCACGGCGGCCTCCGCTACCTGCAGAACGGCGACGTCCGGCTGGTGTACGAGGCCCTGCACGAGCGCCAGCGCCTGCTGCGCAACGCCCCCCACCTGGTGCGGGTCCTGCCCTTCCTCATCCCCGTGTTCACGGGCAAGGAGGGCATCATCCCCAAGCAGGTGGCCCGGGCTCTCGGCTCGGCCATGTGGATGTACGACCTCACCGGCGGCCTGCGCATCGGCAAGGTCCACCGCCGCCTGTCGGGCGACGCCGCCCGCCGGCACATGCCGACCCTCGGCGACCGGCTGGCCTGGGCCTACCTCTACTACGACGCCCAGACCGACGACGCCCGCCTCACGCTCACGGTGGCCCGCACCGCGGCGCTCGACCACGGCGCCACCGTCGTCAACCACGCGCCGGTGACCGGCCTGGTCAAGGCGGGCGACCGGGTGACCGGTGCGCTGGTCGACGCCGGCGGCACCCAGGTCGAGGTGCGGGCCCGGGTCCTGGTCAACGCCACCGGCGTGTGGGCCGACGACGTCCGGGCCCTCGACGAGGACACCCACCCCCACACCATCCGCCCGGCCAAGGGCATCCACATCACCGTGCCGTGGCACAAGGTGCGCAACGACATCGCCGCCGTGGTGCCCGTGCCCGGGGACCGCCGGTCGATCTTCGTCGTCCCCTGGCCGGGCGCCGACGGGACCATCGGGGGCGAGGGCTCGGTGACCTACATCGGTACCACCGACACCGACTACGAGGGCGAACTCGACGACCCCCAGTGCACGGCCGACGACGTCGCCTACCTCATCGGGGCCATGAACCGATCGCTCAGCGAGCCGCTCGACGTGGCCGACGTCGTCGGCACATGGGCGGGGCTGCGGCCGCTGGTCAGCGACGCCACCAGCAGCCGCACCGCCGACCTGTCCCGCCGCCACCGGGTGACGACGTCGGCCGGTGGCCTCGTCACCGTGACCGGGGGCAAGCTCACCACCTACCGCGAGATGGCCGCGGACGCCGTGGACGCGGCCGTGGCGGTCATCGGCCACGACCTGCCCCGGCGGATCGGGCGCAGCCGCACCAAGCGGCTGGCACTGCGGGGCGCCGAGGGCTGGGCGGACGCCCGCGACGCCGACGCCCGCCTGGCCGAGC
>DASXRH010000596.1:0-11069 GCA_036506715.1 Acidimicrobiales bacterium | reverse complement strand
CCGGCCAGAACATGTTGAGCAACGGCCGCGCCACCAGCTCGGTGACCCGCCCGCCGCCGGTAGGCCGCAGCCGGTCGCGCTCGGCGAGCGGGCGCTCGTAGAACCCCTTGACGTACTGCACCCCGGGCTCGGTGAGCAGCGGCCCGAGCAGCCCGACGATGAAGCGCGACCCGAAGTCGCTGATGTCGGCGTCGCACCACAGCACGATGTCGCCCCGGGCGGCGTACAGCGAGCGCCAGAGCGCCTCGCCCTTGCCCGAGCCGCCGGCCACGTCGCTGAGCACGTCGGCGGCCGACACCACCCGGGCCCCGGCCGCCTCGGCCACGGCGGCCGTGCGGTCGCCGGAGTGGTCGTCGACGACCAGTACCTCGTCGACCAGGCCCACGCGGTCGACCAGCCAGCGGCGGATCTTGCCCACCACGCCGCCCACGGTGGCCTCCTCGTCGTGGGCCGGGATGCACACCGACACCCGCAGCTCCTGCTCGGACTTGGCCGCGACGAGCCGCCGCAACGGGATGTCGCGGTAGTGCCGCGTCGCGATCGGCGTGACCGATCGAGCCGGGGCGATGATCGACGGGGGTGATCGACGGTTCATCATCAATCGTTCAGACAGAGAGGGCTACCGCCCGCACCCTAACCGTCGGCCACCTCGACTCCCGGTCGTGGCAGGAATCGTCAGCCATTCGTCCTTGCTGCCACGGGCGACCGTGGCGGACGATGGCCGCGTGGACACCCCGCACCCCCCGCCCCGCACCGTCGTCGTGGTCGCCTACCCGGGCGTGCAGTCGCTCGACGTCACCGGCCCGCTCGAGGTGTTCACGGCCGCCAACCGCTTCCTCCCCACCCCCGCCTACGCCGTCACCGTGGCCTCCCGCCCCGGCGGCACGGTGGTCTCGTCGTCCGGCCTCGGCCTGGCCACCGAGCCGCTGGCGGGGCGGCGCGGTCCGGTCGACACCCTGGTGGTCGCCGGCGGCGACGGCACCGCCGGTGCCCTCAACGACCAGGCGCTCGTCACCTGGCTGCGCGCCGCCGCCCCCCGGGCCCGCCGTGTGGCCTCGGTGTGCAGCGGCGCCTTCCTGCTGGCCGAGGCCGGCCTGCTCGACGGCCGGCGGGCCACCACCCACTGGTCGGTGTGCGACCTGCTGGCCCGCATCCACCCGGCCGTCGAGGTCGACGCCGACCGCATCTACGTGCGCGACGGCGACGTGTGGACCTCGGCCGGGGTCACGGCCGGCATGGATCTGGCGCTGGCCCTGGTCGAGGACGACCACGGCGGCGCCCTGGCGCTGGAAGTGGCCCGCCAGCTGGTGCTGTTCACCCGGCGGAGCGGGGGCCAGTCACAGTTCAGTGCCCAGCTGGCCGCCCACCGGGCCGAGCGGGCCCCACTGCGGGCCGTCCTGGCCCACGTGGCCGACCACCTCGACGACGACCTGTCGGTGCCGGCCCTCGCCCGCCGGGCGGCCATGAGCCCCCGCACCTTCGCCCGCACGTTCGCCGCCGAGGTGGGCACCACCCCGGCCGCCTACGTGCAGGCCACCCGGGTCGAGGCCGCCCGCCGGCTGCTGGAGTCCAGCGGTGCCGGAACGGCCGAGGTGGCCCGCACCTGCGGCTTCGGCACGGTCGAGACCATGCACCGGGCCTTCCGCCGCACCGTCCACACCACCCCCGGCCAGTACCGGCGCCACTTCGCCGTCTCGGCCTGACCCCAGGAGACTCCCGTGCTCGTCGCCATCCCCCTCTTCGACCGCTTCACCGCCCTCGACGCGGTCGGCCCCTACGAGGTGCTGTGCCGCCTGCCCGGCACCGAGGTCGCCTTCGTCGGCGAGAAGACCGGCCCGGTGCGCACCGACACCGGCATGCTGGCCATCACCGTCGACAGCCACCTCGACGAGATCGACGCCCCCGACGTCGTCGTGGTGCCCGGCGGGCCCGGCACCCGGGCGATGCTCGAGCCCGGCGCCCTCCACGCCTGGATCGCCAAGGTCCACGAGACCACCCAGTGGACCACCTCGGTGTGCACCGGCTCGCTCATCCTCGGCGCCGCCGGCCTGCTCGAGGGCCTCGACGCCACCACCCACTGGGCGGCCATGGGCGAGCTGGCCCCGCTGGTCGGGGCGACCACCGAGCAGCGGGTCGTGCCCCAGGGCAAGATCGTCACCGCCGCCGGCGTGTCGGCCGGCATCGACATGGCGCTGTGGCTGGTGGCGCAGATCGCCGGCGACGACATGGCCCGCGCCATCCAGCTCGGCATCGAGTACGACCCCCAGCCGCCGTTCGACGCCGGGTCGCCGGCCAAGGCCGGGCCCGAGCTGGTCGCCCTGCTCCGGGGCCTGGTCGCGGACCCCACACCCTCTCAGGCCGGCTGACCGCCCCGCAGCACCGGGAACTGCCGATCGGGATCGTCGCAGGGGGCGGTCCCCGTCGGTGCCGCGCCCGCCTGCCAGTCGCCCTGCACCACCGCCATGCCGGCCGGGCCGTACTGGACGATGTAGGCCTTTCGCACGGCGCCGGTGGTGTTGGGCCCGGTGTAGTGGGGGGTGAGCGAGGAGAACACCACCGCCCCGCCCGCCGGGACCTCGGCCGCCACCGCCCCGGCGGGCAGCGGGTGGTCGGCGTCGTCGCCGTCGGGCGCCGGCAGGCACTCCCAGCCGATCGGCTCGACCCAGTGGTGCAGCAGGGTGCCGGCCCGGTGGGCCCCCGGCAGCACCCAGGGGCAGCCGTTGGCCACGGTGGCGTCGGTGAGCGCGACCCAGCAGGTCAGGTAGTGCTGGGGCTCGACGAAGGTGTAGCCGGTGTCCTGGTGCCACGGGAACCGGCGGGGCTTCTCGGGCTTCTTGTAGACCGCCTGGTCCCAGTAGAGGTTGACGTCGGGGCCCAGCAGGTCGCGGGCCATGCCCACCAGGCTCGGCGCCCGGACGACGTCCCGGGCCGCGGCCGACCGCAGCACGGCGTGGACCGTGAACGTGATGGCCCCCCGCTCGGCGATGCTGACCCGCTCGTCCTTCTGGTCGGCCAGGAAGCGGTCGACGGCCGCCTCGAGCCCGTCGAGCTCGGCGGTCACCGCCGCCAGCGCCTCGCCCCCCACCACGTCGGGCACCACCACGAAGCCGTCGCGGTCGAAGGCGTCCCTCTGGCCCGGCGTCAGCGTGGCGGGCGGGCCGGCCGGCAGCGACCAGACGTAGCCCTCGTTCCACGGGTGGCGCGCGGCGCCGGGCGGCGGGTCGACCGTGGTGTCCATGGCGTCAGTCTGACCGGTCGGTGCGGGCCTCGCGGGAGGGACCGGCCCGGGTGAAGCGGGTGCCCGGCGGGTCGACGGCCCAGGCGGCCGTGGCCTCCCACCGGTCGTCGTAGACGACGTCGGCCAGCGGCAGGCGCCGGACCGGCCCGTGCCGTCCCTCGGGGACGCCGAGCGTGACGGTGGCGGCGATCACCACGTCGTCGGGGATGCCGAGCAGCGGCCGCAGCTCGTCCTCGACGAAGCCGTGCCACATCGACAGCACCCCGCCGTACCCGAGGGCATGGGCCGCCAACAGCAGGTTCTGGCACTGGGGGTAGACCGACCCGCCCTCGGAGATGTGGGGCGCCCGCCACCGCTGGATGCAGGCCAGCACCACCACCGGCGTCTCCTCGAACCGGTCGACGTAGATCTGCATGGCCCGGGACGCCCGGGCCTTGGGCGACGACGGATCGGCGCCCGAACCCCGGTCGAAGCCCTGGTCGTCGCGCTTGGCGCCCCACGCGGCCCGGTAGGCCCGGCCCAGCACGGCCTTGGCCTCGTCCGCCCGGGGGCCGTCCCGCAGCACCAGGAAGCGGGCCGGCTGGCGGTTGGAGCCCGACGGCGCCCGGGTGGCGTGCCACAGCATGGCGGCCAGGTCGTCGTCGGGGATCGGGTCGGGCCGGTAGCGGCGGATGGCCCGGGTGGTGGCGATGCCCTCGAGAAGGTCCATGGTCTCCCTCGGCTGCGGGTCGGCGGTCGGCGGGTCAGGGGTCGGGGGTGACGACGGCCCGGCCCCGGAGCTCGCCCCGGGTCATCGCCTCGTACGCGTCGGCCACCCGGGCCAGCGGGAACAGGTCGACCTCGCTGCGGATGCGGCCGGCGGCAGCCAGCGCCATCACCGCCTCGACGTCAGCGATCGACGAGCCCTGGAACGTGAACACCTCGCCGTCGCGGGGCAGCGTGCCGAACCACGGGCGGCGCAGGGTGCCGCCCCCGGCCCCCACCAGGCCGTAGGCGCCGTACGGCCGCACGGCGGCCAGCCCGGCGGCGATGGTGGCGTCGACCCCCACGAAGTCGAGCACCACGTCGGCGCCCGCGGGGGTGACGGCGGCGCCGGTGGCCTCGACCGCCTCGTGGGCCCCGAGGTCGGCGGCGACGGCCCGGCGGCCGGGGCTGGTGTCGACGGCCACCACCCGCGCCGGGGTCAGCGCCCGCAGCAGCTGGACGGCGAAGGCCCCGAGCCCACCGGCGCCGACGACCACGGCGGTGGTCCCCTCGCCCAGCCGGCCGGCCACCCGGGCCACGGCGTGGTGGGCCGTCGCCCCGGCATCGGTCAACGGGCCGGCGGCCACGGGGTCGAGGCCGGCCAGGCGGATGACGGCCCGGGGCGCGGGGGCCACGACGTAGCGGGCCAGGCCACCGTCCCGCCCGTAGCCGCGCCCGGCCAGCCCCCGGTCACACACGCTGTCGTGGCCCGCCCGGCAGGCGGCGCAGGCGCCGCACGAGGCCGGCGACACCAGCGCCACCGGCTCGCCCTCGGCGTAGCCGGACACCCCTGGCCCCCAGCCGGCGATGCGCCCGCCCACCTCGTGGCCGAGCGTGAAGGGCAGCGACCAGCCGAGCGCCTCGGCGATCTCGGCGGGGATGCGGGCCATGTCGAGGTCCGAGTGGCACAGGCCGTTGCCGGCCACCTCCACCAGCACCTCGCCGGGCCCCGGCTCGGGCACCGGAACCTCGGTGAGCTGCGGCGGCTCGCCCCATCGGACGATCCGGTAGGCGGTCATCGTCCCCCTCATGGCCGCCCATCGTGCCGGGGCCGGCGGCGGCGGTGCGAGTCGGACGGGCGGGCGGCCCCGCGCCGACCAGACCGCCGAGTGCCGGGTCAGCCCACGTGGCCCCCTGCCGTTGCGGCTGCAAGCGAACGTCAAGCGGGCGTCGAGGCCCGCGGGGGAGAAAGGAGACGTCAACCGCCGCACGCTGGAGGAAGCCCACGATGAGACTCGGCGTCTCTCTCGCCCAGGTCGGGCGGCTCGCCGATCCCGCCTCGGTCCGATCGGCCGCCGTCGCCGCCGAGCAGGTCGGCTACTCGTCGATCTGGGTCCACGACCGCCTTCTCGCGCCGGTCGAGCCCCGCACCCCGACCGGCGACGTGCCGGGCGCCGGGCTGCCCCCGGGGGGCGCCGACGGGCTCGACCCCGTGGCCGTCCTCACCTACGCCGCCGCCGTCACCAGCCGGGTGCGGCTGGGTACCAGCGTGCTGGTGGCCCCCTGGTACCGGCCCGCCATGCTGGCCCGGTCGCTCGCGTCCCTCGACGTGCTGAGCGATGGTCGGCTGACGGTGGGGCTCGGCCTCGGCTGGTCGCTCGACGAGTACGAGGCGGTCGGAGTCCCCCAGCGGGAGCTGGGCCGGCGCCTGGAGGAGGCCCTCGACGTGCTCGGGGCCGTCTGGCGCCCCGACCCGGTGGCCTACCAGGGCCGCACCCTGCGCATCGCCCCGGCCGCCATGGGGCCCAAGCCGGTCCAGGTGCCGGGGCCGCCCGTCCTGCTGGCCGCCTACACCCGTGAGGGCCTCGACCGGGTGGCCCGGCGGGCCGACGGCTGGAACCCGGCGGGGCTACCGGTGACCATGCTGGCCCCGATGTGGGCCACCGTCCGGGACCTGGCGGCCGGCCACGGCCGCGACCCCGACGCCCTCGAGCTGGTGGTGCGGGCCAACGTCGCGCTCACCGACCGGCCGGTGGACGGCGCCGACCGCCCCTCGTACCACGGCAACGTCGACCAGGTGGCCGCCGACATCGAGTCCACCCGCCGGGCCGGAGCCCACGAGATGATCCTCGGCCTCACCGGCGACCACTGCCTCAACGAGGCGCTGGAGCTCTACGCCCGCGTCGCGGAGGCCGTCGAGGCCGCCGAGGAGATCCCGGCGCCGCCGGTCCTCACCGACACCCCCGGGTGACCCGACGCCCGGCGGACTCCCCCCCGCCGGGCGACAGGGGTGGGGAACGGGTCAGTCGGTGGAGGCCGCTCGGCGGGCCGCGGCCAGCTGATCCCCGACGCCGAGGCGAGCGGCCCAGCGGTCGAGGTAGTCGTCGGCGGCGACGATGGCCGCCAGGGGCCCGGCCGTGGTCACGTGGCGACGAGCGGGGCGTCGGGCCAGGCCTGGCGCAGGAGGTCGTCGCCGAGGCGGAGGCGGCGCAGGGCCCACGTGACCTGCTCGTCGCCGTAGTCGGGGTGGCGGGCGCGGATCCCGGCCTCGGCCACGGCCACGACCTCGTCGGATAGCCGGATCGCCTCGACGATCAGCTCGCCGGGCGCCATGGCCCGGCGGGCGGCGATCACCGCGGCGTGGGCGTCGGGCGACGTGTCCGGGCTGCGCATCACCCGCGATGGTACGGCGGACTCCTACAGCTCGACCCCCAGGCGGGCGGCCGTGGCGGTGATGCGGGAGGCGACGCCGTGGGCGCCCTGGTCATGGGCGAGGGTGGCGGCCCGGGACAGCAGGGCGCCGACCATCGCCGGGTCGTCGCCGCGGGCATGGCAGACGCAGGCCTCCGCTTCGACGACGAGGGGCTCGCCGTAGCGCTCGCCGTAGGTCTCCAGCTCGCGGCGAGCGGCGGCGAGGGCGGCGGAGGCGTCGTCGATCCGGCCGGCGGCGGCCAGGCCCTCGGCCCGGACCGCCCGGTAGACCGTGACCCCGGTGCGGCCGCCGGCCTCGACGAAGCGCTCGATGGCCGTGGTCATCAGCGGGATGCCCTCGTCGGTGCGGCCCTGGTCGATGAGGGCGGCGGCCAGGTAGCCCTGCAGGCCCCGGCCCCAGAAGCTGAACGTCGACTCGGGGTCGGCGTCGATGCCCCGGCGGGCCGCCCGCTCGCCCCAGTCGGCGCGGCCGGTGCTGACGGCACCGGCGGCCGAGAACATCTGGACCAGCGAGACCGCGTAGCGGTCGGGGGCGGCGCCGGCCAGCGCGTCGAACGCGGCCTCGCCCTCCGCGGCGTCGAGGGCGCCGGTGAGCACGTGCAGGTAGCGGCTGAACGGGTGGGGCAGCAGCAGCACCTCGAGGTCGAGCCCCAGCGACATGGCCGGCGGCGCGGCGTGGACCCCGGCCGCCACGGCCCGGTCGAGCAGCTCGCTGGCCTCGGCCACCCGGCCCCGGTGCCAGGCGCCGATGCCCATGGCCGACAGGCCGGTGACCTGCACGAGCGGGTCGTCGCTGCCGGTCGCCAGGTCGTGGAGCTGGAGGGCGATGGCGTCGGACCGCGCGAAGTCGCACATCGTGTCGTAGGCCGCCCACTCGGTCCACAGCAACCGGGCCAGGATGTCGGCCCTGTCGACGCGCCGCGCCAGCTCCTGCGCCCGCCGCAGGTGGGGCGAGTCGGCCACGCTGGCGTAGCCGTGCACCGACCGCTGGATCGACAGCAGCCGGCTGGCCGTCATCAGCTCGGCCTCGGTGTCGACCGCCGACGTCGACGCCGTGCGCCGCAGCTGGACCGCCCGCTCCAGCAGGACCTCGGCCGACTCGAACGCGTAGCGGCGCACCGCCACCTCGGCCGCCCGCTCGATCGCCTCGGCCGCACGCCTGCCGACGCCGATGGGCGCGGCCGCCCACAGGTGCTCGGCCAGGATCTCGGCCGCGTCGTCGAGGTCGCCGACGGTGGCGGTGAGGGCGTCAGCCACCGTGAGGTGGATGCGGGCTCGGCGCAGCGCCGACACGTCGTCGGCCACCACCTCGCGCACCAGGGCGTGCGAGAACCGGAAGGTGGCCGGCCGTTCGGGCACCGGCGCCAGCAGCCGGTGGACCACCGCCGGCTCGATGCCGTCGAGGACCGCGTCCACCCCCTCGCCGGCCGCCATGGTGAGCAGGTCGAGGTCGACGTCGCGCCCGATGACCGCCGCCAGCTGCAGCAGCGACACCGTCGGCTCGGGCAGCAGCGCGATGCGCCGCCGCACCACGTCGCGCACCCCCGACGGCACGTCGCCCCCGGGCGACACCGCCCCCAGCGACTCGGACCCCCGCTCGGCCACCACCAGCCGGGCCAGCTCGGTGGCGAAGAACGGGTTGCCCTCGGCCCGCACCTGGATGGCGGCCGTCACGTCGGGTTCGACGGTGCGGGCCGCCGCCACCTCGACCAGCTCGGCCGTGGCCGTGTGGGACAGGCCCCGCAGGAAGAGGCGCCGGGTGGCGGGCGCCCGCGACAGCGTGGCCAGCGCCTCGACCACGGCGTCGTTGCGGCCCACCTCCAGCTGGCGGACCGTGCAGGCCAGCAGGACCGGGCTGTCGGTGAGCTGGACGGCCACGAACGTGAGCAGCTCCAGCGACGCCAGGTCGGCCCACTGGATGTCGTCGAGCACCAGCATGACCGGCGCCTCGGACGCGGCCCCGGCCACCAGGCGGGTCACCGCGTCGAACAGCTGGAACCGGGTGCGGTCGGTCACCACCGGGGAGCCGTCGGGGCCGGCGGCCACCAGGCCCGCCACCTGGGGCCCCACCGTCATGCCGGGCCGGTCGACCAGCGACCGCAGCGGGGCCAGCCACGGCCAGAAGGCCGGCGTGGCCCCGCCCTCGAACGCCCGGCCCCACAGCACGGTCGCGCCCCGGGCCGTGGCCTCGCCCGCCAGCTCCTCCAGCAGCCGGGTCTTGCCGATGCCCGGCTCGCCCTCGACCAGCACGACCCGGGTGGCGACGGCGGCCTCGTCGAGGGCGGCCAGGGCCTGGCGCAGCTCGATGTCGCGTCCCACCAGCCGGGGCCCGGTGGTCACCGCGGCGGCGCTGGCGCCGTTGCCACCGGCCGCCGGTGCGCCCGCCCTCGACCGGGCGGGCCGGTGGGCCCCCGGCTGGAGGACCACGGTGTCGTCGTCCAGCCCGTCGATCCCCGACAGGTCGAGGTCGAGGGCCGGGTCGTGGGTGAGGATGGCGGTCTCCAGCTCGACCAGCGGCCGGCCGGGGTCGATGCCGAGCTGGTCGCGCAGCGTCCGGCGCGCGTCGTCGAGGATGCGCAGCGCCTCGGCCTGGCGGCCCGACCGGTAGAGCGCCAGCGCCATGTGGTGCCGCAGCTGCTCGCGCAACGGGTTGGCGGCGATCAGCTCGCCCAGCTCACCGACCACCGAGGCGTGGCGGCCGAGGCGGAGGTCGGCGTCGACCCGGTCCTCGGTGACCACGAGCTTGCGCTCCTCGAGCGAGGCGGCGAACCCCCAGGCGAAGTCGAGGTGGGCGAACTCGAGCAGCGCCGGACCCCGCCACAGCGCCAGCGCCTCGGCCAGTGTGTCGCGGGCGGCCCGGTAGTCGCCGGTCAGCAGCAGCCCCCGGCCCTGATCGGCCATGGCCTCGAACGCACGGGTGTCGAGCGCCCGCGCGCCGACCACCAGCTTGTAGCCGGGCGGGTCCCAGGCGAGGACCTTGGCGGCCTCGCCCCGGGGGCCGCCGGGCACCAGCGCCCGCCGCAACCGGGACACGTAGCTCTGCAGCGTGCCCGCCGCCGAGTCGGGCGGCCGCTCACCCCACAGCGCCTCGATGATCGACTCGGCCGGGACCACCCGGCCCCCGGCCACCAACAGCATGGCCAGCACCGTGCGCGGCTGGGTGCCCCCGACGTCCACGGGCGCGCCGTCGTTGATCACCTCGAGGTTGCCCAGCAACCTGAACTCCACGCCTCGGTACTCCCTCCCGCGTCGCCCGCCGAGCGGCGTAACGACAATTCTCCCATGTCAGGGGGCCGACGCACGAGGCCGTTGGGCGTGACCCCACCGTGCCCACATTCGTGACTACGACCCGTGATCGTGTGGAAGCATCGCGTCATGGCGACCAGCGCTCCCCCGGCCGTGTCCGCCTCCGTCGATGACCTCGCGCTCGTCGACGCGTGGTGGCGGGCCGCCAACTACCTCTCCGTCGGCCAGATCTACCTCCTCGACAACCCCCTCCTCCGCCGGCCACTGACCCTCGATCACGTCAAGCCGCGCCTCCTCGGCCACTGGGGTACGACCCCGGGGCTCAACCTGCTCTACGCCCATCTGAACCGCATCATCAACGCGCGGGGCACCGACATCGTCTACATCTGCGGCCCCGGCCACGGCGGTCCGGGCATGGTCGCCAACACCTACCTCGAGGGCACCTACAGCGAGATCTACCCGGCGATCGGCCACGACGAGGAGGGCCTGCGCAAGCTCTTCCGCCAGTTCTCGTTCCCCGGCGGCATCCCCAGCCACGCCGCGCCCGAGACCCCGGGGTCGATCCACGAGGGCGGTGAGCTGGGCTACAGCCTGGCCCACGCCTACGGCGCCGCCCTCGACAACCCCGGCCTGGTGGTGGCGTGCCCAGCCACGTGGCACCAGAGACGCCTGGCTCAATCCACGAGGGCGGCGAGCTTGGCTACTCGCTTGCACACGCCTACGGCGCCGCCTTCGACAATCCCGATCTGATCGTCGCCTGCATCGTGGGTGACGGCGAGGCGGAGACGGGCCCGCTCGCGACCAGCTGGCACTCAAGCAAGTTCCTCGATCCTGTCCGCGACGGCGCCGTGCTGCCGATCCTCCACCTCAACGGCTACAAGATCGCTAATCCTGCCCTGCTGGCCCGGATCAGCGACGACGAACTCGACGCGCTGCTGCGCGGGTACGGGTACGCCCCGGTCTATGTGTCTGGCAGTGAGCCAGCGGCCATGCACCAAAAGATGGCTGCCGCCGTCGACGATGTGCTCGCGAACATCCGGGCCATCCAGAGCCGCGCCCGGGCCGACGGCGGCGGACACGGTCGGCCGTGCTGGCCGCTGATCGTTCTGCGAACTCCGAAGGGCTGGACCGGTCCGGCCGAGGTGGATGGCTTGCCCATGGAGGGCACATGGCGGTCGCATCAGATTCC
>DASXRH010000595.1:0-8346 GCA_036506715.1 Acidimicrobiales bacterium | reverse complement strand
GCTGGCCCGGCTGGCGGCGGCCCGGGGAGTGGTGGCGGCCGAGACCCTGACCGGGTTCAAGTGGATCGCCCGCGCCGCCCTCGACCGCCCCGACCTGCGCTTCGTGTACGGCTACGAGGAGGCGCTGGGCTCGTGCGTGGGCACGCTGGTGCGGGACAAGGACGGCATCACCGCCGCCCTCGCCTTCGCCGAGCTGGCGGCGTGGGAGAAGGCCCGGGGCCGCAGCGTGCGGGACCGGCTGGACGACCTCGCCCGCGAGCTCGGGGTCCACGCCACCGGCCAGCGATCGCTGCGGGTGGCCGGGGCCGACGGCCTCGGGCGCATGCGGGCCGCCGTCGACCGGCTGGCCGCCGCCCCGCCGGCCACGCTGGCCGGCCGGGACGTCACCGCGGTCGAGGACCTGCGGGCCGGCCTGCGCCTGCCGCCCACCGACGGGGTGGTGCTGCGGGGCGACGGGGTCCGGCTGATCGTCCGGCCGTCGGGCACCGAGCCCAAGCTCAAGTGCTACGCCGAGGCGGTGGTGCCGGTCACCGGCGACCTGGCCGCCGCCCGGGCGACCGGGGCCGCCACCGTCGAGGCCATCCTCGGCGAGGCCGTGGCGCTGGCCGGCGCCTGACCCTCTCAGGCGGTGCCGAACAGCCGGTCGCCGGCGTCACCCAGGCCGGGCACGATGAAGGCCCGCTCGTCGAGGTGCGAGTCGACGGCGGCGGTGACCACCCGGGCCACCAGGCCCGACGCCTCGATGTGGGTCAGGCCCTCGGGGGCGGCCAGCACGCACACCCCGGTCATCTCGCCCGCGCCCCGGTCGGCCAGCTGCCGGCAGGCGTGGGCCAGTGACCCGCCGGTGGCCAGCATGGGGTCGAGCACCAGCACCGGCCGCCCGGCCAGGTCGGCCGGCACCGAGTTCATGTAGGGCTCGGGCTGCAGGGTCTCCTCGTTGCGGGACACGCCGATGAACGCGGTGTCGGTCTCGGGCAGGAGCCGGATCACCGCCCCGTGCAGCCCCAGCCCCGCCCGCAGCACCGGGACGACCAGCGGCGGCCGGGCGATGCGGATGCCCCGGGCCGCGCCCATGGGCGAGGTCACGTCGACGGTCTCGGTGGGCAGCGTGCGGCACGCCTCGTAGACGAGCATGCCCGCCAGCTCGTCCATGGCGAGCCGGAAGGTCGCCCGGTCGGTGGTCTCGTCCCGCAGCCGGGTCAGCAGCCGGGCCGCGAGGGGGTGGTCGACGACGGTGAGCTCCATAGGCCCGGCAGTCTCGCGCCCGGCGTCAGCCGGCGAGGCCGCCCATGGCGGCGGCGAAGGCCTGCAGCTCACGCTCGGGGTCGCTGGCCGCCGGCTGGAAGGCCACCTCGGTGACCCCGGCGGCGCCGAACGCCTCGACCCGGGCCCGCACCTCGGCCGCCGGCCCGGTGAGCGTGAACCCGGGGATGAGCCCGGCCGTGCCCGCCGCCAGCGCGGTGCGGTCGCGCGGACTCAGCTCGACCAGGTGGCCGGCGTGGGTGGCCAGGTGGCGGGTGTCGGCGTCGAGCGCCTCGAGCGCGGCCCGCCACTCGGCCCCGCCCGGGAGGGCGTCGACCACCTCGGCCCCGCCCCGCTCGTACATGGCGTGGAGGGCCACCACCACCGCCGGACCGGCGGCCTCGACCGCCCGGGCGCTGTCGGGCGCCTCGCCCTCGTCGAGCACGGTGCCGAACATGAGCACGGCGTTGTGGTCGCCGGGGCCGGGCTCGTTGGGGCGGGCGGCGCCGAACAGGCCGTCGCCCACCTCCTCGGCCACGGCGACGCCCCGGGGCCCGTCGGCCCCGATGAGGATGGGCACGTCGATGGGCCGGGCGGCGCCGTAGCCGGCGGGGTGGACCATGGCCACCGGGCGGCCCTCCCACTCGACGGTCTCGCCGGCGAGCAGACCCCGGAGGGCGGCCACGTAGGCCCGGACGTCGGTCCACCGCATGGGCCGCTGGCCGAGCACGTGGCGGCCGGTGAACCCGGCGCCGACGGCCACCGCCACCCGGCCCGGGGCGAGGTCGGCGAGGGTGGCGACGGCGGCGGCGTTGACCATGGGGTGGCGCAGGCTGGGCACCAGCACCGCCGGACCCAGGCCGATGGTGGTGGTGCGCTCGGCCGCCCGGGCCAGGGTCATCCACACGTCGTGGTAGAGGGCGGGGGAGTCGTAGAGCCAGGCGCGGGCGAAGCCCAGCTGCTCGGCCAGGGCGACGTGGTCGGGGGTGGCGAGCCCGGGCGGGAAGGCGGCGGAGATGGTGACGGGCATCGCCGGGCAACCTACCTGCGGGGTGTGACAGCGACCGGGCTCGGGATCGCGCCGGCCAGGAGGGACGGGCCGGCCGCGCCGGTACGGTGCCTGCCGTCCCGCCCGCCCACCCTGGAGGCACCGCCATGGCCGACTCCACCCCCGCCGAGGCCGCCGGCACGCTCGTCATCGGCGGCGAGCACGAGGTCCGCCGGCTCGGCTTCGGCGCCATGCGCATCACCGGCCCCGGCATCTGGGGGCCGCCCGCCGACCGCGACGAGGCGCTGGCCGTCCTGCGCCGGGCCGTGGCGCTCGGCGTCAACTTCATCGACACCGCCGACTCCTACGGCCCCGACGTGAGCGAGGAGCTCATCGCCGCCGCCCTGACGCCCTACCCCGACGACCTGGTCATCGCCACCAAGGGCGGCCTGCTGCGCGACGGCCCCGGCCGGTGGCGCCCCGACGGCCGGCCCGAGCACCTGCGGGCGGCGCTGGAGGGCAGCCTGTCCCGCCTGGGCGTCGAGCAGATCACCCTCTACCAGCTCCACCGGCCCGACCCGGCGGTCCCCCTCGCCGAGTCGGTGGGCGAGCTGGTGACCCTGCAGGGCGAGGGCAAGATCCGCCACATCGGCCTGTCCAACGTGACCGTGCGCCAGCTGGAGGCCGCGCAGGCGCTGACCCCCGTCGCCTCGGTGCAGAACCGCTTCAACCCGACCGACCGCTCGTCCGACGCGGTGGTGGCCGCCGCCGAGCGCGACGGGTTCGCGTTCATCCCGTGGGCGCCGGTGGGCGGGCACCAGCCGGGCAAGGGCGACGCGCTGGCCGCCGTGGCCGCCCGCCACGGGGTGTCGCCGGTCCAGGTGGCGATCGCGTGGCAGCTTGCCCGCTCGCCCCGGATGCTGCCCATCCCCGGCACGTCGTCGGTGGCCCACCTCGAGGAGAACGTGGCCGCCGCCGGCCTGGCGCTCGACGGCGACGACATCGACCGCCTGGCCGCCTGACCGGGGCCTCTTCACCCGCGTGGGGTGACGACGGCGCCCGCCGGCCGGCGTGACCGTAGGTCGTCCACCGACAGTCGAGGCGCGTCGATGACCTTCCTGTACGAGGTCCGGGTCCGGGGCCGGCTCAGCCGCACCCTCGCCAGCGAGTTCGAGCAGCTCGCCCTGGCGGCCAGCGTCGAGCCGGTCGAGACGGTGCTGAGCGGCCCGGTGGAGGACCAGGCGGCGCTGCACGGCCTCCTGCGGCGCATCGAGTCGCTGGGCCTGGAACTGCTGGAGGTGCGGCGGTTCCCGGCGGTGCAGGGTGGCACCACCGAGGGCCGGTCGGCGGAGGACGAGGCCTGAGAACCCGGGCGGCTCACTCTCAGGCGTCGATCGACGCGTCCAGCGGCCCGGGGATGGCGGCGGCGGCCGCCGGGTTCACGTGGTCGCGCACCTTCCGCAGCAGGACGATCAGCACCGCCTGCTCGTCGGGGTCGAGGGCGTCGGTGAGGTACTCGTCGACGTGGTCCAGGTGGAGGCCGACGGCCGCCCGCACCCGGGCGAGGCCGGCCGGGGTGAGGGCGGCGTAGGACCCCCGCCGGTCGGAGGCGCACGGGGCGCGCTCGACCAGCCCGGCCCGCTCCAGCCGGTCGACGGCTCGGGTCAGGCCGCTCGGGGTGAGGCTGGTCTGGGCGGCCAGGTCGCTCATGCGCAGGTGGCGGCCGGGGGAGCGGGCCAGGCGCAGCAGCAGCTCGAACCACTGCAGGGGCAGCCCGAGGTCGCGCTCGAGCCGGCGGTCGAGTTGGGCGCGCAGCGCCGTGGTGCTCTCGATGAACAGTCCGACCAGCGTGAGCCGGTCGTCGTGCAACGGATCGGTCACCGGGGAGATCCTACGGGTGGTACTTGCGGAGTCAATGACGCATCACCGTCCGGGCAGACGTCTGCACCAGCCGTGCAAAATTGCCGCTGCGGCGCGATGATGACGGCGGGCCGCCAACGGTGGCGGGGGTGCGGCAGCGACCGCGGCCACGAGGGGGATGAGATGGCAGATCCGACGCCGCCCACCGGCGAGACGACCACACCCGAGCCGGACGGCCCGGCCGCCGCCGCGGCCACGCCGTCCGAGGCGCCCGCGCCCGCCGCCGAGGTCCCTGCCTCCACCGTGGGCGACGCCGAGGTCCCCACCTCCACCGTGGGCGACGCCGAGGTCCCTGCCTCCACCGTGGGCGACGCCGAGGTCCCCACCTCCACCGTGGGCGACGCCGTGCGGGCCCTGGTCGTCGTGGCGCTGGTGGGCGCCGCCGTCATCCACTTCGCCTACGCGCCGATCCACCTCGACGAGTCGACGAGCCACGGCCTGTTCTTCCTGGGTATGGGCTGGGCCCAGCTCGGCCTGGCGTTCGCGCTGGCCCGCTGGCGCACGGTGCGCTGGCCGTGGGCGGCCACCGCCGTCGTCAGCCTCGGCATCATCGCCCTGTGGCTGCTGACCCGCACCGCCGGTCTGCCCGGCGAGGCGGCCGAGCCGTTCGGGTTCCCCGACTCGCTGGCCGCCGGCCTCGAGGCCGTGGCCGCTCTCGGCTCGCTGGCCGCACTGCGGCCCGAGCTCATGCGGGCCCCCGCCGCCCGGGTCAACCCGGTGCTGGGCGGCGCCGTCGCCCTGGCGCTCATCGGGCTCGTGTCCGCCTCCGTCACCCCGTCGATCGCCGGCGAGCACAACCACGCCGGAGGCGACCACGATCACGGCGCCACCGGCGCCGGGGGGGCCGCCGCCGGCGGGCAGGCCCACGACCACGAGGCCGCGGGCGCCGCTACCCCGGCCGTCGCCCGCAAGGACCGCTGCGACCTCGGCTTCAACACCAAGGCGTTCAACGACGTCGCGGTGCCCGGCGTGCCCCACGCCCACAGCGACACCGCCCCGGTCGACTTCACGCTCGAGCAGTGGGCCAAGGTCTTCGTCGACCCCGCCAGCGGCACCACGCCCGCCACGGTGGCCGCCACCATCGAGGCCCAGCCGGTCATGCGCGACGGCATCCTGTCGGGCGGCCTCACCCACACGCTCGACCCCGAGCCGTGGAACCCGCTGACCGACACCGCGCAGTGCGACGAGCTGGCCCAGCAGCTCGACGTGGCCAAGGGCGTGGCGGCCCGGTACCCGACCGTGGCCGCCGCCGAGGCCGCGGGCTGGCACAAGGTGACCGGCTACCTGCCCGGCATCGCCGCCCACTACATGAACTTCGCCAATCTGCGCGACGGCTTCGTGGTCGACCAGCCCGAGATGCTGCTCTACGACGGCACCCAGCCCGACTCGCACGTCGTCGGCCTGAGCTACTACATCCTCCAGGGAGGCGACACCGAGCCGACCGCGGGGTTCGCCGGCGACAACGACCACTACCACAAGCACCTCGGCCTGTGCCTACGCGACGGCGTGGTGGTGGCGGGGTCGACGTCGACCGACGCCGAGTGCGCCGCGCTGGGCGGGGCCAAGGCCAACGGCGCGGCCGGCTGGATGAGCCACGCGTGGGTCGTGCCCGGGTGCGAGAGCGCCTGGGGCGTGTTCTCCGGTGCCAACCCGGCCCTCAAGATCCAGTTGCCCGGGGCGGCGCCCATGGCGCCGGGCTGCGGCACCGGCAAGACCATGTCCGACCCGCTGTCGTTCGAGACCGGGGGCAACGGGCCCCAGCTGTAGTGGGCGCTCTCGGGCCGGCCGCCCCGGTCAGTAGTGCCAGGGGTAGGTAGAGAAGTCGGGCTCGCGGCGCTCGAGGAAGGCGTCGCGGCCCTCCTCGGCCTCGCCGGTGCCGTAGGCCAGCCGGGTGGCCTCGCCGGCGAAGACCTGCTGGCCCACCAGCCCGTCGTCGATCAGGTTCAAGGCGAACTTGACCATGCGCTGGGCGGTGGGGCTCTTGCCCATCACCTTGCGGGCCCAGTCGAGGCCCACCCGCTCGAGGTCGTCGTGGTCGACGACGGCGTTGACCATGCCCATGCGGTGGGCGTCCTCGGCGCTGTAGGTCTCGCCGAGGAAGAAGATCTCGCGGGCGAACTTCTGGCCGACCTGCCGGGCCAGGTAGGCCGACCCGAAGCCGCCGTCGAAGCTGGCCACGTCGGTGTCGGTCTGGCGGAAGCGGGCATGCTGGCGGCTGGCCAGCGTCAGGTCGCAGACCACGTGCAGGCTGTGGCCCCCGCCGGCGGCCCACCCCGGCACCAGGCAGATCACCACCTTGGGCATGAACCGGATGAGCCGCTGGACCTCGAGGATGTGGAGGCGGCCGGTGCGGGCCGGGTCGACCGTGGCGATCGAGTCGCCCTCGGCGTAGCGGTAGCCGTCGCGGCCGCGGATGCGCTGGTCGCCGCCCGAGCAGAAGGCCCAGACGCCGTCCTTGGGCGACGGGCCGTTGCCGGTGAGCAGCACGCAGCCGACGTCCGCGCTCTGGCGGGCGTGGTCGAGCGCCCGGTACAGCTCGTCGACCGTGTGGGGGCGGAAGGCGTTGCGGACCTCGGGCCGGTCGAACGCGATGCGCACGGCACCCACGTCGACGGCCCGGTGGTAGGTGATGTCGGTCAGGTCGTCGAAGCCCGCCACCGGGGCCCAGGCGTCGGGGTCGAACAGGGTGGAGACCATCGCCGCCGTTCTAGCCGTCGGCGGCCCGCTCGCCGTAACGCTCGTGGTGGATGACCTGGTCGACCGGCGCCCGGTCCTTGGGCCCGTAGCGCCCGATAGGCCAGCCCAACGGGACCATGGCACACGGCTCCACCGACAACGGCAGCCCGAGGATGCGGCGGGCCACGGTCAGCGACCACAGCGGCAGGGTGATGAGCGAGGCGCCCAGCCCGACGGCCCGGGCGGCCAGCAGCAGGTTCTGCACGCTGGGGTAGATCGAGCCGTAGTGCGGGCTCTGGGCCACCGACGGCAGCGGCACGAAGGGCACCTTGGGCCCGCCCCGCAGGCACGCCACCACCAGGACGGGGATGTCCGCGAAGTGCTCGACCTGCCAGGCGACCGAGCGCAGGATGCGGGCGGTCTGCGGGTCCTGGCCCCGCAGTCGCTCGCCGGCCCGGCCGTAGAGGGACCAGGCCCGCCGGTACTGGACCTGGAACCGCTCCTTCGTGGCCCGCTCGGTCACCACCACGAACTCCCAGTTCTGGCCGTTGGAGCCGGTGGGCGCCTCCAGCGCCAGCTCGATGCAGCGGCGCACGATGCGGGGGTCGACCGGATCGGGCCGCACCCGCCGTACCGCCCGCTGGGTGGTCATCATGTCGGCCAGCGGGGCGGCCAGCCGCCGCTCGACCTCGGCCATGTCGTCGGTGGGGGCGAGCCCCGTGGTCTCCATGGCCCCCGTTCTAGCGGCCGCCGGTGCCGCCGGTCCGGGATTGCACGACGCCGAGGACCTGGGCGGCCAGCCGGTCGGCGCCAGCGCGGGACAGGTGGATGCCGTCGCCCGCCCGGACCTCGACCGGCGTGCCGGCCGCGTCGTTCACCAGGTCGGCGTAGGCGCCCGAGGGATCGCCGAGGACGGGCGTGCTGTCGACGAGGACGACCCATGGCCGGGTCGCCGCCTCGGCCGCGTAGGCCTGGTTGACGATCTTCATGCGGGCGTCGAAGTCGGCATTGCGCATCGGGGGCTCGCCCACCCACACGATCAGCCGGTGGTCGGCCCGCAGCTGGTCCATGACGGCGCCCACCCGCCGCTGGTACTCCATCGTCCACCGGGGGTCGGACACGTGCTGGACCGCGGTCCCGTCGGGCAGGACCAGTCCCTGGCCGTCGTTGGCGCCGAGGAAGACCACCATCACCTCGGGGTCGTGGGCGGCCACGTCCTCCTTCAGCGCCCCCGGCCAGTCGTAGAAGTCGGGCCGGGCCAGCCCCGAGCTGATCTCGTAGTGGAGCTGCGGCGCCATCACCCCGGTCGCCGTCGCCTGCTCGACGAGCGACTGGCCGAACGTCTGGGCCTGCGAGTCGCCCCCCACCCACACCCGCAGCGGGTCGGCGGCCGTGGGCGAGCGCAGACTGAGGTCGGTGGTCGGCGGACCGGCCGGCGCCGTGGTGGTGGCGCCGGCGGCCTCGCCGGTGGTGGGCGGGGTCGCCGTCCCGACCTCGGGGACGATGGAGCCGCCGCGGTG
>DASXRH010000594.1:0-8151 GCA_036506715.1 Acidimicrobiales bacterium | reverse complement strand
CATGCAGGTGGTCGTCGTCGAGACTGGCGGGCGTCCGGTCGTCGTCGGCGGCGACGTGGCGGTTTGGTTCGGCGAGCTCGACGAGCCGCACACCGAAGGCCAGCTGCGGGTGCGTGCGCTCGACCCCGAGCTGGTCTGGCTGGCGCACGAGCACGAGACATGGCGACCCCGCACCGTCTGAGGCATCACGCCGGCGCTCTCTGAGTCGTCGAATGTCGGAGCCCCCGGACCCGCCGGACGCGCGTCAGTCGCCGCCGGTGCCCTCGGTCTCGTGGTCGCGCTTGCCGCCGACCACGTGGAAGTCCTCGTCGAGCTGGACGTCGACCTGGGTGCCGTCGTCGAGGGTGACCTCGACCTCGTAGCGGCTCTCCTCGTCACCGTCCTCGGTCTCGGTCACGCGGCCGCCGCCCGTGTAAGCCAGCGCGGCGGCCGACGCCTTGTCGAGCGCCCGCCCCGTGATCGGTGTGTCCGGGCCGTCGTCCTGGCCGCCGGCGGCCAGTGCGACGCCGGTCCCGGTGCCGGCGGCGATGGCCAGCGCCGCGGCAGCCCCGACGACGAGCTTGGTCCGCTTCTGCATGGAGCCTCCTCGGTCTCTGGTCCCTCGCAGGGTGCACCCGGGCCCCTGAACCACGCCTGACCGTACTCACGGTTCAGCCCGCGTTCAGCCCGAGGTGACCACGATCGGCCGCGGCGCCAGACTGGAGCCCGAGGGATGACGTGAAGCTGCTGCTGGTCGAGGACGACGCCAAGTTGGCCGCCGCCCTCCAACGCGGCCTGGCGGCCGAGGGCTACACGGTCGAGGTGGCCGGCGACGGCGACGACGGGCTGTGGCGGGCCAGCGAGGGCGACTTCGGGGTGGTCGTGCTGGACGTCATGCTCCCCCGCCGCAACGGGTTCCGGGTGTGCGCCGACCTGCGGGCCGCCGGCGTGACCACGCCGATCCTGGTGCTCACGGCCAAGGACGGCGAGCTGGACGAGGCCGAGGCCCTCGACACGGGCGCCGACGACTTCCTCACCAAGCCGTTCTCGTACACCGTGCTCTCCGCCCGCATCCGGGCCCTGCTGCGGCGGGCGGCCGACCGGGCGGTGACACCGTCGACCGTGGGTGACCTGCGCATCGACCCCGCCCGCCGGCGCGCGTGGCGGGGCGCCGAGGAGGTGACCCTGACCGCTCGCGAGTTCGACGTGCTCGAGGCCCTGGTGCGCAGGACCGGCGAGGTGCTGTCCAAGGACCGCATCCTGGCCGCCGTGTGGGACAGCGACTTCGCGGGCGACCCCAACATCGTCGAGGTCTACGTCCGCCGCCTGCGCCGCAAGCTCGACGAACCCTACGGGCGCCGGTCGATCGAGACGGTGCGGGGAGCCGGTTACCGGATCGTCGCCGATGGCTCGTGAGCGCGCCACCGTCCGCTTCCGGATCACGGCCGTGGCCGCCCTGGCGGTCGCGGCGGTCCTGTCGGTCACCGGCGCCGCCCTGGTCCTGACCCAGCGCCGGGTGCTCACCGACAACCTCGACGAGACCCTGACGTCGCAGGCCGAGGCCATCGCCGCCGAGGTCTCGGCCGGGCGGGTGCCGTCGACCCCGCCGCCGGTGGCCGACGACGACGGCATCACCCAGGTGGTCGACGCCGCGGGCCGGGTGCTCGCGGCCAGCGCCGGCGCGGCCGGCATCCCGCCGGTGGCCGGCCCCCCGCCCGGCAACGAGCGAGCGGAGAACCGCACCGTGGACGCCGCCCTCGCCGGCGACCAACCCCAGCCCTACCGGGTGGCCTCGGTGCGGGCCGGCGGCGCCGCCGGCGCGGCCGTCGTGCACGTCGCGGCCCCGCTCGACGACATCCGCGACAGCACCACCGTCCTCGCCCGGTCGCTGGCCGTCGCCGTGCCGGCCGCCACCGCCCTGCTGGCGCTGGTCGTGTGGTGGCTGGTGGGACGCACGCTGCGGCCGGTGGAGGCGATCCGTCGCGAGGTGGCCGGCATCGGCGGCCGGGCCCTGGATCGCCGGGTGCCGGTGCCTGCCGGGGACGACGAGGTGGCCCGGCTGGCCCGCACGATGAACGGCATGCTCGACCGGATCGAGGACGCCGCCCGCCGTCAGCAACGGTTCGTGGCCGACGCCTCCCACGAGCTGCGCAGCCCGCTCGCCCGCATCCGGGCCGAGATCGAGGTCGACCTGGCCCACCCCGCCGGCGCCGATCCGGCGGCCACCAGCCGCAGCGTCCTGGCCGAGGCCCTCGGCATGCAGCACCTGGTCGACGACCTGCTGGTGCTGGCCCGCAGCGACGCCGGCGTCGGCGGCGGCGGCCAGCGCGCCGCCGTCGACCTCGACGACGTGGTCGAGCGGCAGCTGCGGCGGCTGCGGGACGACGAGCGGGTGGCCGTCGACGGCACCGGCGTGGCCGCCGCCCAGGTCACCGGCGACCGGGACCGGCTGGCCCGGGCCGTCGGCAACGTGCTCGACAACGCCCGGCGCCACGCCCGCACCACCGTGGCCGTCACCGTGGCCGAGCTTGGCGACGACGCCGTGGTCACCGTGACCGACGACGGGCCGGGCATCCCCCCCGACCGCGCCGACGAGGTGTTCGAGCGGTTCGCCCGCCTGGACGGGGCCCGCACGGTCGGCACCGGCGGCAGCGGCCTCGGCCTGGCCATCGCCCGCGAGATCGTCGTCGACCACGGCGGCACCATCGCCGTCGACACCGCCCACCGCCCGGGGGCTCGGGTGGTCATCACCCTGCCCCGGAACGGACCGGTCAGCCCGCCGGCGGAGCGTCCACCGCCAGCGCGCCCTCCCACACCGTGACCGCCCGGCCGGTGAGGCCGACCCGGTCGCCGTCGACCCGCATGCCGACCGTGCCGCCTCGCCGCGAGGCCTGCTCGCCGACGAACTCACGGCGGCCGGTGCGAGCGGCCAGCCAGGGTCCGATGATGCAGTGGGCGGCGCCGGTGACCGGGTCCTCGTCGATGCCCACCCCCGGGCCGAACACCCGGCACACCGAGTCGATGCCGGAGCGGTCGCCGGGGGCGGCCACCACCACGATGTGGCCGCCGAGGGCGAGGATGGCGGCGCTGTCGGCGGCGATCGCCCGCACGTCGGCGGCGGTCGCCGCCTCGGCCAGCACCCACCCGTCGTCGTTGGCCCACACCCTGGTGACCCGCCCGGGAGGAAGGCCCAGCGCCGGCGTCCAGTCCGGCGGGTCGTCGACCGGGGCGACCCGGACGGCCGGGAAGTCCATCACGATGGTGCCGGCCTCGCCCCGGGTGCAGGTCAGCACCCCAGAGGCCGTGTGGAACCGGCCGGCGCCGCCCAGCACGTGGGCGGTGGCCAGGGTGGCGTGGCCGCACAGGCCGACCTCGGTCTCGGGCGTGAACCACCGCAGGTCGACGTCGCCGTCGGTCCGGGGGCTGGCGAACGCCGTCTCGGCCAGGTTGAGCTCGGCCGCCACCGCCTGCATCCACGCCTCGGTGGTCGGCGCCGCCAGGATGCACACCCCGGCCGGGTTGCCCGCGAACGGGACGTCGGTGAAGGAGTCGACGACGGTGATCGGCTGGCCCATCCCGGGACTCTACGGCCGTCCTCGCGGGCTCACAGCAGGTGTTTCTGCTCGTTGAAGGCCCGCAGGGTCGGTTGCCCGCCGGCGCACCCGATGCGCGTGATCGACGCCGGCGCCACCCACATCCGCCACGTGACCTCGTCGCCCACGCCCAGAGCCCATGCCACCGAGGCCTTGATGGGCGACACATGGCTGACCACCACCACGTCCCGCTCACCGGCCTCGCCGGTCAGGTCGGCGCAGGCCTCCCGCACCCGGGCGCCCATCGCGGCCAGCGACTCGCCGCCCGGCGGCGTCCAGCCGATGTCGGCCCGCCACGCCGCCCACGTGGCGGCCGGCACCTCCTCGAGCCGGCAGCCGTCGAGCTCGCCGTAGTCGAGCTCGATCCACCGGTCGTCGACGTCGACCGCGGGCCCGTCGAGCACGTCGGCGATGGCGGCGGCCGTCTGGCGGCACCGCCCGAGCGGGCTGGTCACGATGCGGGCCACGTCGAGGTCGACGCAGGCGGCGGCCAGCGCCGTCGCCTGGCGGGCGCCCTCGTCGTCGAGGGGCGGGTCGGCCCGGCCGAGCAGCAGCCCGCCGGCGTTGGCCGCGGTGCGGCCGTGGCGGACCACGACGATCACGGCGCCACCACGTCGCGGTCGATCCGCCCGGTGCGCAGGAACCGGGCCCGGCGGGCCGGCTCGTCGAGGCGGAACCGGCGCCAGCACCACCACAGCGCCGCCGCCCCGGCCAGCTCGAGGACGACGTCGAAGCCGCCGCGGGCCAGCTCGGGCAGGCGGGCGTCGCTCCAGGCCAGGCCGGCGAACGGCCACCAGAACGCGCGGGTGTCGGTCCAGATCCCGTCGAGCAGCAGGTGGAGGAACATGCCGATGGGGATGGCCACCAGCCGGCGCTGCACCAGCCGCCGGCGCGGGGTCAGCACCATGGCCAGCCCCAGGGCCACGGCCGCCCCGGTCAGGCTGTGCAGCACCCGGGGCGACCCGAACGGCAGCTCGACCAGCGGCAGCAGTGCCCCCACCACCACCAGCCGGTAGTCGATCGCCGGGCTGCGGAACACCAGCCAGACGATGATCACCGCGCCGCCCGCGAACCAGAGCAGCACCGGTGGCCGGTCAGTCGCGCACGAGGAGGCGACCGCACTCCTCGCAGTGGACGGTCTCGTCGACCCCCAGCTTGCGGATGCGATCGACCTCGACGGCCGCCAGCGCGAGATGGCAGCCCTGGCAGGTGGAGCCCACGAGCCGGGCGATCGCCACCCCGCCCAGCTGGGCCCGCAGGGCGTCGTACTCGGCCCACAGCTCGGGCGGGACCTGGGCGGCGGCCTCGTCGCGCTCGGCCCGCACCGTGGCCAGCTCGGCGGCGATGTCAGCCTCGGACTCGGCCAGGCCCACCGCCACCCGCTCGTACTCGGCCGCCAGCCGGTCGCCCTCTGCCGTCAGGTCAGCCCGCTCGGCGTCGACCGGCTCGGACAGCTCCATGATCTCGAGCTCCTCGTCCTCGAGCTGGCCGATGCGGCGCCGGATGGAGGCCACGTCGTCTTGGAGCGCCTGCAGCTCGCGGGGGTTGCTGACCGCCCCCGAGTAGAGCTGCTTCTCGGCCTGGTTGGCCCGCTCGGTCAGCGAGGCGATCTCGTCCTCGAGCCGCTGCTGGCTGCGGGTCAGCTCGCCCCGGCGGGCATCGACGGCGGTGAGGCGGCGCTCGACCGCCTGGGACTGCTCGGCCACCCCCGCCAGCTCGGCCCGCGCCGGCAGGTTGTTGGCCCGGTGGGTGAGCTGGTCTGCGTGGGTGTCGTGTTGCTGCACGACCAGGAGTGGCTCCCAGCGGCTCATCGACACCCGACCCTATCCGCCACCGTGCCGACCCCCACCATCGCGCCCGTGCCCGCCCCCACCATTGTCCCCGTGCCCAGCCCCACCATTGTCTGGACTAGGTGGGCCCGGGGGCCCCGGGTTGAAAGGGCGGCCCCTGTGGCAACGAGATGGGCGGGCCAGGGTTGGGCGGCGGCTCGGGCGGCGGCTCCGCGGGTGGCGCCGGCAGCGGCGTCAGGTCCAGGCCGCCCGGGACCTCGAGCATGCCGCCCGACGGCGGCACCGGCGCCGGTGGGGTGAAGCCGACAGCGGGCTTCCCCTCCTGCCAGGCGTTCATGTAGGCGCCCCAGATGCGGGCGGGGTAGCTGCCGCCGGTGATGCCGCGGCCGCCGAGGTTGATCGTGAAGCGCGACCCCAGGCCGCCCACCCACACTGCGGTCGACAGCGACGGGGTGAAGCCGACGAACCAGCCGTCGGTCGAGTCCTGGGTCGTACCGGTCTTGCCCGCCGCCTGCTGGCCGCTGATGCGGGCGGCCGTGCCCGTGCCGGCCTGCACGTTCTGCTGGAGGATGCTGGCCACCAGCCGGGCGGTCTGGGGCGCCACCCGCTGCTCGGGCGCCGGGGCGTGGGCGAAGATCACGTTGCCGTTGCGGTCCTCGACCCGATCGATCAGGTACGGGGGGTTGTAGACGCCGTCGTTGGCCAGGGTGGCGTAGGCCGATGCCATCTCGAGCGGGCTGATGGAGGCGACGCCCAGCGGCAGCGACTTGCACGCGCACAGGTCGGTCGTCGGGTAGATGCCCAGGCGGTGGGCCATGGCCACCACGTTGTCGAGCCCGGCGATGAGGCCGAGGCGCACGAAGGCGCAGTTGGACGACCTGAGGGTGGCCTCGGTGACGGTGCCGACGTTGCCGCTGCCGTCGGCATAGTTGTTGACCGGGTAGGGGTTGGGGGTGCCGCCCTTGTTGTCGAACGTGCACGGCGCCGTGCCGTTGATGATGTCGTCGGGCGACTTGCCCTGCTCCATGAGCGTGGCCAGCACGAACGTCTTGAACGACGAGCCCACCTGGCGCTGGTTCTGGGTGGCGAGGTTGTATTTGTAGGCCTCGAAGCCGGGGCCGGCCACCATCGTGCGCACCGCCCCGGTGGCGGGCTCGACCGACACGACCGCCGCCGAACCGGTGTGGGGCTGGCCCGTCTCGGGGTCGACGCCCGACTGGGGGAACACGCCGTTCTCCAGCGGCAGGATCGAGTCGCGCGCGGCGATGGCCTGGGCCTGGGCCGCCGGGTCGAACGTCGTGAACACCTTGAGGCCGCCCTGGTAGACGGCCTTGTGGCGCTCGTCGGGGGTGGCGCCCAGGCGGGAGTCGGCCAGCAGCTGCTGCTCGACCTCGGAGGGGAAGTAGTCGTTGGCCTTGGGCAGGATCTGGTGGATCTGCGGCGTGGTGGGGAACGCGTGCCACCACCCGGCCTCTGCCTCGCTGAGCGTCCCGGTCTCGACCATGCGGTCGATGGCCGTGTCGCGGCGCGCGGCGGCCCGGTCGGGATAGCGGACCGGGTTGTAGCTGATGGGGTTGCGGATGATCCCGGCCAGCAGCGCGGCCTGCCCGATGTCGAGCTGCTGGGCGCCGACCCCGAAGTAGGTCTCGGCCGCCGCCTGGATGCCGTAGGCGTGGTTGCCGAAGTAGACCGTGTTCAGGTAACGGTCGAGGATCTCCTCCTTGGTCATCTGCTTCTCGAGCCGGCTCGCGAGGATGATCTCCTGCATCTTCCGGTCGAGGGTCTGGTCGGCGTCGAGCAGGTCGAGCTTGACGAGCTGTTGGGTGATCGTCGAGCCGCCCTGGCTGATCCCGCCCGAGTCGACGTTGGCCTTGAACGCCCGGAGCATGCCCCGGACGTCGAAGCCGTCGTGGATCCAGAAGCCCGAGTCCTCGACGGCCAGGATGGCGTTGACGACGTGCGGCGGGACCTCGGCCAGCGGGATCGGCTGGCGGTTCTCCTCGTCCTTGAGGGTCGCCAGGAGCGAGCCGTCGGCGGCATACACGTAGGACCGCTGGGCCAGGGGGCCGAGCGCGATCGGCGGCGGGTCACCCGAGCCTGCGCTGCCGATCATGCCGGCGGGGATGGCGAGCGCCGCGGTGGTCACGGCGAGCACAGCGCCGATCCCGATGATGACGGCTGCGAGCTTGGGGAGGACGTGTCGCATGGGTAGGCGCCGGGAGGCACCTTGACATTACCCAGCCTGCCTGGCAGGCACCCGGCAAGGAGGGTGGCGGGGTCGGTGGGGCCTCGGGGTGTGAGGTCGGGCAGGGGACGTCGGCGTCGGTGATTCGCCGGCCACGGGTCGCCGGATGTGTCTGGCGTCGGGCTCGCCGAACCGTCGGCGAGAGTCCGCCCGCCATCGTGGCCCGCGGTGGCCGATGTGGCGGTCGCCGACCGTCCCTCCCCCGGCCGGCGAGGCGAACCGCAGCCGAGTCCGCCGGATCCGATGACCGCAGGCCGACCGCGGCGGGGTCACCGCCGTGAGCCCGACATCGCCGCCGGCCCGGGGGTGTTAGTGGCCGCCGGGCCGAGCTCGCGGACTCGATCCCGGTCGGGCGCCTGGGCGCCTGCGGGTGGGTCGATCCGGGGTCGGGTCGCCCGGTCGGGCGTGCCCGGATGTGGCTGCCGGTGGCGAGCGGCCGGACCTAGGGTGGCCCGCATGTCGCACCCCCGCAGGTTCCGTTTCGGCGTGC
Organism: Acidimicrobiales bacterium; assembly: GCA_036506715.1. Taxonomy (GTDB): domain Bacteria; phylum Actinomycetota; class Acidimicrobiia; order Acidimicrobiales; family VFJN01; genus ZC4RG19. The sequence goes on along the minus strand of DASXRH010000594.1, from coordinate 54 downwards.
AGTTCAGCACCGCCGCCACCTCCGCCGCCTGGGCCGACCTCGCCCGCGAGGCGG
>DASXRH010000593.1:0-6480 GCA_036506715.1 Acidimicrobiales bacterium | reverse complement strand
CGGCCCCAAGACCGACGCTGCGGTCCGGGCGTTCCAGACCGCGTCCCACCTGGTGGTGGACGGCATCGTCGGACCCAAGACCTGGGGCGCGTTGATCCTGACCGTACGCCGGGGCAGCCAGGGCGAGGCGGTCAAGGGCGTGCAGGAGGAGGCCAACTTCCGCAACCTGAGCGGCGGCGCCAGCCCGCTGCTCGTGGTCGACGGCATCTTCGGCCCCAAGACCGACGCGTTCGTGCGCGGGTTCCAGCAGGGCGTCCAGATCACGGTGGACGGCATCGTCGGCCCCGTGACCTGGCAGGCGCTCATCAGCGGGATGCTCTCGTTCTAGGAGGAGCGGACATGACCACCACATCCATCGCACCATGGCCGGTGCTGGCCCAGCCCATGCAGGGCGGGCCGGTCACCGCGCTCCAGCACCTGTTGCGCCAGCACGGCGCGACCATCGCGGCCGACGGCCAGTTCGGCCCCAAGACCGACGCCGCCGTCAGGGCCTTCCAGCAGTCCCACGGCCTGGTGGCCGACGGCAAGGTCGGCCCCAAGACCTGGCCGAAGCTCATCGTGACGGTGCGCCGCAACGACCACGGCGAGGCCGTGATGGGGGCCCAGGTGCTGTGCGTCGACGTCGCCGTCGACGGCATCTTCGGCCCCAAGACCGAGGCCGGCGTCAAGAAGATGCAGGGCTTCCTCGGGATCACGGTCGACGGCATCGTCGGCCCGGTCACCTGGCAAGCGCTGGTCGCCAACGGCGACTGACCGGCGGTTCCACCCCGGCGGGATCTCCCCCCGCCATCGTCCCGGGGGCGGTCCGGGACGATGGCGGACCCTCGGGGGCATGGGCTGCACCCCGCCATCCGGTCGCACCAGCGGCTCCGGATGGCGGGGTGCATGTCCCGCGTCACCGCGAACAGCGCTGAGATCCCGCCCCCGCCCGGGCCGGTCGACCACCCCCTCCCGGTCGCCCCCCGGCGGCGTGGCGCGCCGGCTGCGGCGCTGGCCGGTGTGGCCAGCGCCGCCCTGGCGCTCGGGGTCGGCGAGCTGGTGGCGGGCCTCGACGCCCGCCTGTCCTCGCCGGTCGAGGCGGTCGCCGGCGAGGTCATCGACCGGGCGCCGGGGCCGATGGAGCGCTTCGCCATCGACACCTTCGGGCGCAACGACAAGGTGGCCCTGGTGGTGGGCACGATCGCCCTGTCGCTGCTCCTCGGGGCGGCACTCGGGCTCGCGGCCCGGCGCCGGCCCCGGGCCGCGGCGCTCGGCCTGGCGGCCTTCGCGGCCGCCGGCGTCCTGGCCTCGCGGGCCGCCCCCACGGCCGGCCTGGCCGCCGGCGTGCCGAGCGTGGCGGCCGGCGCCGCCGGGATCGCCGCCCTCCGCCTCCTCGCCCCGCGTGCCGCCCGCCCGGCCGCGGCGTCCGCCGACGGGAGCGCCCGCGCCGCCGACGTCCCGGCGGCCGCCCGGGCCGCCCGCGCCGGGGTCGGGTCCCGCCGGGCCTTCCTCGGCCTCACCGCGGCCATGGGCGCCGCCGCCGCCGTGGCCGCGTCCACCGGCCGGGCCCTCCGCAGCCGGTTCAGCGCCGCCGAGTCGCGGGCCGGCGTCGTGCTGCCCTGCCCGGCCCGGCCCCGGCCGGCGGTCCCCGCCGGCGCGGACCTGGGCGTGCCCGGCGTCGCCCCCTTCGTCACCCCCAACGCCGACTTCTACCGCATCGACACGGCGCTCATCGTCCCCCAGGTCCGGGCCGAGGACTGGACCCTGCGGGTCCGCGGCATGGTCGGCCGGCCCGTCGAGCTGACCTTCGCCGAGCTCCTCCGGCGCGACCTCGTCGAGCAGGACATCACCATGACCTGCGTCTCCAACCCGGTGGGCGGCGACCTGGTCGGCAACGCCCGCTGGCTGGGCGTGCTCGCCCGCGACCTGCTCGACGAGGCCCGGCCCCGCCGGGGCGCCGACCAGCTCGTGGGCCGGTCGGTCGACGGCTACACATGCGGCTTCCCGCTCTCGGCGGTCTACGACCGGCCGTGCCTGGTGGCCGTGGGCATGAACGGCGAGCCGCTGCCGCTGCGCCACGGCTTCCCCGCCCGGCTGGTCACCCCCGGCATCTACGGCTACGCCGGCTCGACCAAGTGGCTGACCGAGCTCGAGGTCACCACCTTCGACGCGTTCGACCAGTACTGGGTGCCCCGGGGCTACGCCGACCGGGCGCCGATCAAGACGATGTCCCGCATCGACACGCCTCGCAGCCTCCAGCAGTTGGCGGCGGGCCCCGTCACCGTCGGCGGCGTGGCCTGGGCCCAGACCCGGGGCATCACCGCGGTCGAGCTGCAGGTCGACGACGGCGACTTCGTGCCCGCCGAGCTGGGCGGCTCGGTCGGCGACGACGCCTGGCGCCACTGGCGCTACGCCTGGGACGCCACCCCCCGCCGCCACACGCTCACCGTGCGGGCCGTCGACGGCACCGGCGAGACCCAGACCGACGAACGGGTCGACATCCTCCCCGACGGCGCCAGCGGCCGCATGTCGCTGGTCGTGACCGTCACCGACGGAGGCGGCCCGTGACCCCCGATCCCGGCGGACCCCCGCCGGCACCCTCTCGCCCGCCCAGGGCGAGGTCGGCCCGCCGCACCCGCGGCCGGGTCGGCGTCCACCCCATCCCCGACGCCAAGAAGGACTGACCACCATGCGCCGATCCCATATCGCCCGGGGCATCGCCGCTCTCTTCGCCCTGACGCTGCTGGCTTCGGCCTGCTCCGGCGGCGGCGACGACGATGCGTCGAGCACCGGCACCACCGCAGACAGCGACAGCAACTCCGGCGGCAGCGCCGCCGCCATGCCCGCCGACTCGGCGACCATCTGCGACGCCGACGGCCTCGTGGCCGCGGTCGAGTCCGGTCCCGACGAGGGCACCCTGACCGGCATGACCGACGACCCGGTGGCCACCGCGGCGTCGAGCAACCCCGTCCTGACCACACTGGTCACCGCCGTCGGCGAGGCTGGCCTGGTCGACACGCTGAACTCGGCCGAGAAGCTGACCGTCTTCGCCCCGACCGACTGCGCCTTCGCGGCCCTCGACCCGGCCACGCTCGACGCGGCCCTGGCCGATCCGACCGGCCTGCTCACCCAGGTGCTCGGCTTCCACGTCGTGCCGGGCGAGGAGCTCTCGGCGGCCGACCTGGCCACCAAGACCGAGCTCGACACGGTCAACGGCGCCAAGCTGGCCGTCACCGACCAGGGCGGCACGATCGAGCTGGGCGGCGATCAGGCCACGATCGTCGTGCCCGACATCCACACCGCCAACGCCACCGTGCACCTCATCGACCGCGTGATGGTGCCCCCTGCGCCGGCCGGCTGATCGGGCCCCCAGCGTGAGCGACCGGTGGCCGGGTCGACGACGACCCGGCCACCGGCGCGCCCGGTCACTCGAGGCTGAAGGGCGGGTAGTCGTCGACGAGCAGCAGGTGGTAGGTCGCCACCCGGGTGCTCCACCGCAGGTAGCCGACCGCGAACCTGCGCAGGCCCTCGGGCCAGTTGCCGGTGAACAGCACGACGAAGAACGCCGCGATCAGGACGAAGAGCAGGGCGATCCCCAACACCGCCAGCACGATGTAGTGGGGGATCACCAGGATGAACCGGAACGCCGTGGTGAGCCGGTTGCGGCCCTCGGTCTCGGGCGCCAGGTCGGTGCGCACGCCCGCGTCGTCGCCGGGGTCGGGGGCCACCGTCTCGAAGGTGAACGGCGGGTACTCCTCCCGCATGAAAAAGGCGTAGGCCGCGACGCGGTTCGAGTAACGGATGTACAGGCACTGCAGCCCGATCAGCCCCTCCGGCAGCTTGCCGGTGAAGAGGATGATGAACCACGACACGATCGCGACGACGCCCGACACGATGCCGAGCACGTACAGCACGATCTCGTGCGGGATGACCAGCAACCAGTGCACGAGCGGCCGCCAGTTGGCGACGTGATCGGCACGTTCGATGTCCAGGGTCGCCGGGTAGGCCGGCCCCAACGGGCCGGACGGGCCGGGGCCTGGGCCGCTCGGGCCGGGGCCGCTCGGGCCGTCCGGCGGGATCACAGGGTCCACTTTCGTTGCGCCTCCTGTCCGCGGCGCTGCGTCCGCACAGCGCCCGGGTGTGCGGCGAAACGTACCCTGCGCGCGGTGGGCCGGCGGGGATCCCCCGCCCTGGGCGCGGCTATTCCTGGACGAGCTCGATCAGCGTGCCGCGGCTATTCCTGGACGAGCTCGATCAGCGTGCCGAAGGCGCCCTTGGGGTGGACGAAGGCCACCGTGGTGCCCCGGCTGCCGGGGCGGGGAGCCTCGTCGATCACCCGGCCGCCCTGGGCCTTGACCGCCGCGAGGGCCGCTGCGCAGTCGTCGACCCGGTAGCCGACGTGGTGCAGGCCCTCGCCCTTGCGCTCGAGGTACTTGGCCACCGGCGAGTCGGGGCGGGTGGGGGTGAGCAGCTGGACGTAGCTGTCGGCCACCTTGAGCAGGGCCTCCTCGACGCCGTCGGACTCGACGACCTCGCGGTGGTCGACCTCGGCGCCGAAGGTGTCGTGGTAGTAGGCGATCGCTGCCTCGAGGTCGTTGACGGCGATGGCCACGTGGTCGATCTCGGTCAGCAGCACCACGTCAACCTAGCCTGCGCCTTCGGGAGGGGGTCTCGCCATGACGGTCAGGGTCGGGTTCTACGGCGCCGGCTTCATCAGCCGATACCACCAGATGCTGCTGGAGGCCAGCAGCGTCGACCACGCCGTGGTGGCGGTGCACGACCCCGATCCCGCTCGGGCGGAGGCGCTGGCCGCCCGCCACCCGCGGGCGGCGGTGGTGGCCGAGGAGGACCTGCCCGGGATGGTCGACGCCGTCTACGTCACCACCTGGACCGCCGAGCACGCGCGGCTGGTGGCCCGGGCCGCCGACGCCGGGGTGGCGGTGTTCTGCGAGAAGCCGCTGGCCGCCGACGCCGCCACCGTCGAGGCCATGGTGGCGGCGGTCGAGGCGGCCGGGGTCGTCAACCAGGTGGGGCTGGTGCTGCGGTTCCTGCCGTCGTTCCGGTGGCTGCGCCACCTCGTTCTCGACGAGCGGGCGGGCCAGGCGCTGGCGGTGGTGTTCCGCGACGACCAGTTCATCCCCGACCAGGGGATGTACGGCTCGACGTGGCGCACCGACGCCAGCCGGGCGGGCCACGGGACGCTGCTGGAGCACTCGATCCACGACGTCGACATCCTGCGGTGGATGCTGGGGCCGGTGACGTCGGTGAGCGCCACCACCCGCGAGGTCCACGGTCACCGGGGCATCGACGACGTGGCCGTGGCCCGGTTCGACTTCGCGGGTGGCGCCGCCGGCACGCTGACCTCGGTGTGGCACGACGTGCTGGAGCGGCCCAGCCTGCGCCGGATCGAGGTGTTCTGCTCGCGGCTGTACGCCGCCCTGGAGGGCGACTTCGCGGGCCCGGTCCGCTGGCAGTTCACCGGCGAGGACGAGCAGGTGCTGGCAGGCGACGACCTGGCGGTGGCCGTGGCGGAGGCGGGCGACTCCGCCACCACCAACTCGGCGTCGGCGTTCCTGCGCTCGGTGGCGGCCGGCACGCCCGCCCACCCGTCGTTCGCCGACGCCCTCCCGGCCCACCGGGTGGTCGACGCCCTCTACGCCTCGGCCGCCGCCGGGGGCGCGGTGATGCCGGGGGCCTGACCGGCGATCCCGGGCACCGTCGGGTACACAGGGGCATGCCCCGGGTCGAGTCCACGGTGATCGTGCCCCTGCCGCCCGAGCGGGCCTTCGCCCTCTCGCAGACCTACGGGCCCGTGCGCTACGCGTGGGACCCGTTCGTGCGCGAGCAGCGCCTGCTCGACGGGGCCACGGCGGCGGCCAAGGGCGTGCGCACCTGGACCCGGTCGCGCCACCACCTGACGATGGTGTCCGAGTACGTGACGTTCCGGCCGCCGTCGCACGTGGGCATGCGAATGGTGACCGGGCCGTGGTTCTTCAGGTCGTTCTCGGGCGGCTGGAACTTCACCCCCGCCGACGGGGCCGACGGCGGCGGGACCGTCGCCACCTGGCGCTACAACTTCACCATCCGGCCCGGCTGGCTGGCGCCCGTCGCCGACCGCGTCGGCGTGTGGGTGCTCGGCCGCGACATCCGCCGCCGCCTCGACGCCTTCGCCGCCGCCTGCGCCGACCCCGACATCGTCCGCCGGGTGGCCTAGTGGACCCTCGCGGAAACCATCGTGGCGTCTCGCCGGCCAGATTCGCCGCTAGACGTCGTCCTCGTCGTCGCCGCAGCCGCTGGCTGCGCCTTCCACCTGCGTCCTCGCCAGCGCCAAATCTGACTCGGCGATACATCCACGTGACTTCCGCGAGCGCCCACTAGCCGGTCAGGTGGCGGCGACGCCGACGTAGCGGTCGCGGTCGGCGTAGGGCCCGGGCACCACCTCGACCGTCAGCCCCGCGGCCCGGAAGGCGTGGCGGTACTCGTCGTCGGTGAACAGGTGGA
>DASXRH010000592.1:0-6278 GCA_036506715.1 Acidimicrobiales bacterium | reverse complement strand
GAGCGCACACCTGGCGAGCGGGCGCTCGGCTTCGGGGCGCCGCTGGCGGCGGGCCAGGTCGCTTTTGCCCTGCCGGTCGACCCCTCGCAGGCGGTCGGTGCCGCGCTGGCGCCGGGCGCCCGGGTCGACGTCATCGCGGTGCCCAACGCGCTCAAGACGCGCGTGAGCTCGGGCGGCGGTGCGAGCCCGCCGGCCCCGGTCGTGCTCGGTCAGGGCTACGTCATCCTCGCCCTGCGCACCGCCGACGGCGCCTGGGTCTACCCCGCCTTCCAGCTCGACGGGCGCAACCGGGTGGTGGCCGGCCTGGCGGAGGTGCTCGACCGGTTCCGTCCCGGCACCCCCGACGACGAGTGGATGGTGGCCGCCTTCCTGGCCGCGCCCCAGCCCGGTCTCGACGACCGCAGCGTCGTCGACCACCTGCGATCCGGCGGGGCGCTCGATGCGGCCGTCGACCTGGCCGCCGAGCGCGCCGAACGGTGGGCGCTGGCGTCGTAGCCTCTCGGGGGCCGCGACCGTCCCGCCCGGGTCGGCGGCGCGCCACCGACCATGCCCCAGGACGCCCGCCGCCACCCCGACACCCGCCAGACCCCCAGCATCGGCCTGCCGCCGCCGGCCGACGACCTGGTCGACTTCCCCGTGTGGCACGTCCACGCCGGCACGGTGCTGTGCCGGGTCACCAGCGTGGGGCTGGGGCCGTGGTGGTTCTCGACCGGCGGCCACGGACGCTTCGACCTACCGCCGCCCCGGGGCACCTGCTACCTGGCCGACGACGAGATGGGCGCCCTACTGGAGGTGCTCGGCCCCATCCAGGTGGTGAGCACCGGATGGGTCCGGCGCCTCAGGCTCTGGCACCTGGCCCTGCCCCGCCAGTGCACCGCGGCCGACACCACCGTGCGGGCGGCCCGGGGGTTCGGCGTCACCGCCGAGCTGGCCAGCATCACCCCCTACGACCTGCCCCAGCGGTGGGCCGCCGCCTTCGCCACCGCCGGCCACCAGGGTGTCCGCTACCGGGTCCGCCACGATCCCGGCGGCAGCCGGGCGCTCGCCCTGTTCGGGGCGGCCGGCGAGCGCCGGCAGTGGCCCACGGGCCGGCGCCAGGAGGTCGACGACGACCTGCTCGACCGGCTGGCCAAGGAGACCGGTGTCCAGGTGGCACCGATCCCCGCGCTCGCCGACCTCGGCGACGTCCTCGACTGAGACCCGCGTCGGCGACGGGCCCGCCGGGTTAGCCTGCCGGCCATGTCCAAGCGCACCGCCAAGCGCCGCGCCAAGGCCCGCCGCAAGAAGGCCAACCACCGCCGCAAGCCCAACGCCGGCCGCTGAGCGCCCCACGACCCGCGCCGCGCGCCGTGACCGTCCCCCCGGCGCCGGAGGCCCGGCGCGACGCCACTGCGGACGTGGTCCACGGCGTCACCGTCCCCGACCCCTACCGCTGGCTGGAGGACGGCGACGACGCCGACACCCGGGCCTGGGTGGCGGCCCACAACGCCCGGACCCGGGCCGTCCTCGACGCCGAGCCCGGCCGGGCCGCGCTGGTCGAGCGGTTCGGCGCCCTGTTCTCGGCCGGCACCGCCGGCGCGCCCAGCGTGCGGGGCGGCCGGCTGTTCTCGGTCGACCGCTGGGGCGACCACGAGCAGGCCGTCCTGGTGGTGCGCGACCTCGATGGCGAGGCGCCGCCCGGGGCCCGCACGCTCGTCGACCCCCACGAGCTGACCGGCGACGCCACCGCCGCCCTCGACTGGTACGCCCCGTCGCTCGACGGTGGTCTGGTCGCCTTCGGGACCTCGACGGCCGGCGACGAGCGCTCGACGCTGGGCCTGGTCGTCACCGCCACCGGCGAGCTGCTGGTCGACGCCATCCCCCGCACCAGGGCGGCGTCGGTGGCGTGGGCGCCCGACGGCTCGGGCTTCGCCTACACCCGCTACCCCGACCCGGCCGAGGTGGGCGAGGACGAGGCCAACTACCACCGCACCGTGTGGTGGCACACGGTGGGCGACGACCCGGTGGTCGACCCGCCGGTCTTCGACGACCTGCCCGACAAGACGGCGTGGCCGTCGGTCGAGCTGTCCCGTGACGGCCGCTGGCTCGTGGTCGAGCTGTCGCTCGGCTGGACCCGGGTCGACGTCCACCTGATCGACCGGTCCACCGGCGAGCGCACCACCGTCATCGCCGGCGTCGAGGCGGTGTCGTCGTTCACCGTGGTCGACGACCTGCTGGTCGGCACCACCACCCTCGACGCCCCCCGGGGCCGGGTGGTGGCCGCCCCGCTGGCCGCGCCCACGCCCGAGCACTGGCGCACGGTCGTCCCCGAGTCCGACGACGTCATCGAGGGGGTGGCCGTAACCGCCGGCTCGCTGCTGGTGGCGTCGACCCGCCGGGCGCTGGGCCGCCTGACCCGGCTGCCCCGCCCGGCGGTGGTCGCCGCCACCGAGGGGGCCGGTCCGGTCGATCCCGCCGACCTGCCCGAGATCGCGCTGCCCGAGCCGGGCTCGCTGGCCGGCGTGGCCGGCGACCGGGAGGCCGAGCGAGGGGTGATCGGGTTCACGTCCTGGGCCCGGCCCTCCGAGCTGTGGCGGTGGACCGGGGTCGACGCCGGGGCCGGCGCCCTCGTCCGCTGGAGCGACCTGCCCTCCCCCGTCGACCCGGGCGCCTACACGGTGGGCGCCGAGCGCTACCCGTCCACCGACGGCACCGACGTCACCCTGTTCACCGTGCGGCGGGCCGACGTCACGCCCGGGCCGGGCACGCCCACGCTGCTCACCGGCTACGGCGGCTTCGCGGTGACGATGAGCCCGGCCTACAGCCCGGCGGCGGTGGCGGTGGCCGACGACGGCGGCGTGTTCGCCGTGGCCTGCATCCGGGGCGGCGCCGAGGAGGGCGAGGACTGGCACCGGGCCGGCATGCGCGAGCACAAGCAGCAGGTGTTCGACGACTTCGCCGCCGCCGGCGATCGGCTGGTGGCCGAGGAACGCACCAGCCGCGACCGGTTGGCCGTCCGGGGCAGCAGCAACGGCGGCCTGCTGGTGGCGGCCACGCTCACCCAGCGGCCCGACCTGTGCCGTGCGGTCGTGTGCGCGGTGCCGCTGACCGACATGGTCCGGTTCCCGCGGTTCCTCATCGCCCGGCTGTGGACCCCCGAGTACGGCGACCCCGACGTGGCCGCCGAGTTCGCCTGGCTGTGGGCCTACTCGCCGTACCACCACCTGGTCGCCGGCACCTGCTACCCGGCCACGCTCATCCTCACCGGCGAGTCCGACAGCCGGGTCGACCCCGCCCACGCCCGCAAGTTCGGCGCCGCCCTGGCGGCCGCCACCTCGTGCCCCGACGAGCGGCCGGTGCTGGTGCGGGTCGAGTCCCGGGCCGGCCACGGGCAGGGCAAGCCGGCGTCGAAGCAGGCCGAGGAGGCCGCCGACGTCCACGCCTTCCTGCGCGCGCAGATCGGGCTGGCCGCACCCGAGTAGCGTCCCCCGACGTGGGGTCGAGCGGGCCGACACTGGCCGAAGTGACCGTGGGCGACGACGCCGCCGCCTGGCGGGTCGCCGGCTTCGCGGTCGACGACGGCGGCCGCTGCCGGGTCGGCGCCGTCGGCCTGCGGCTGGCCGGGCGGGCCGCCGGGCCGGGCATGGCGGGGTGGACGCTGGCCGGCGTGGACGACCGCGCCGCCGCTGCGGCCGGCGACGTCGACGGCGTGCCCACCGCCTACGCAGCCGGCGACGACGCCGCCGGTCCGGGCGACCACCCCAACGGCGTCGTGCTGCTCGACCACCTGGTGATGGTGTCCCCCGACCTCGACCGCACCACCGAGGCGCTCGGCGCCCTCGGCATCGAGGCCCGCCGCACCCGCGAGGCCGGGCGGGGCCGCCGCCAGCGCTTCTTCCGCCTGGGCGAGGCCATCCTCGAGCTGGTCGGTCCCGCCGAGGCGGCCGGCACCGGCCCCGCCCACCTGTGGGGGCTGGCGTTCACCGTGGTCGATCTCGACGCCACCGTGCGATGGCTGGGCGAGCACAGCGGCGGGGCCAAGGAGGCCGTCCAGCCGGGCCGGCGCATCGTCACCCTCCACGCCGGCGACGAGGTGTCGGTGCCGGTGGCGTTCATGTCGGGGCCGGGCGGCACCGCCCAGGCGTCCCGCTAGCCTGCCGACGCCATGCTCGACCACGTCTTCACCGATGCCATCGGGGCGCTGCGGGACTCGCTCGAGCGCGCCTTCCTCGAGCGCCAGGCGTTCGAGGAGCGGTTCCAGATCGACGTGCTGCTGGGCGACGTCACCTGGGAGACGTCCTACGGCCTGCCGGGCGAGGGGCTGCCGCCCCGGGTCCAGGCCGACCTCACCCTCGACTGGCCGACCTGGGCCCAGACCGCCTACCGCTCGTGGTACATCGGCGAGCCCTTCGGGGACCCGCCCCGCATCGAGATCGAGCTGGTGCTGCGGGTCCAGCGGCTGGCCGAGGCGCCCGATCCCAGCGTCGTGCTGGCGGTGCTCCCCGAGTCGAGCGCGCCGATCGGGTCCGAGCACCTCGAGCGGTCGGGCCCCACCATCGAGACGGTGTGCTCGGCCGACCTCAAGGAGCGCGAGTTCGCCATCGAGGTGTCGTACGAGGGCAGCTACGACCTCGACGAGGAGACGCTCGCCGACGGCACCATCCTCGACGACCACCTCAGCGCGATGGGCGGCTGGATCGCCTCCACGCTGGTGAAGCTGGGCGACCTCACCCTGCCGTTCCTCCCCCCGGTGGACGACGACCGCTGACCGGTGCCGGCCGGCACACTAGGTTCGTCCCGATGACGGAGGTCCTGCAGCTGGAGGTGGCCGACCGCGTCGCCACGGTGACGCTGTCCCGTCCCGAGGCCCGCAACGCCCTCAACCGCGAGCTGCGGGCGGCCCTGACCCGCACCATGGGCGACCTCGACGGCGACGAGGGCGTCGACGTGATCATCCTCACCGGGGCCGACCCGGCGTTCTGCGCCGGCCTCGACCTCAAGGAGCTGGGCTCGGCCCCCGACACCGACGCGTCGGCCGAGGCCCTCGACGCCGGGCGCGCCTCGCTGGCGGCCATGCGGGGGCCGTTCCCGCCCATGAGCACCCCGGTCATCGGGGCGATCAACGGGGCGGCCATCACCGGCGGGTTCGAGGTGGCCCTGCGCTGCGACCTCCTGGTGGCCTCCGAGCGGGCGGTCTTCGCCGACACTCACGCCCGGGTGGGGATCATGCCCGGCTGGGGGCTGACCGTGCTGCTGGCCCAGGCGGTCGGCGTGCGCCGGGCCCGGGAGATGTCGGCCACCGGCAACTTCATCGACGCCCCCACCGCGCTCGTGTGGGGCCTGGTCAACCACGTCGTGCCCCACGACGAGCTGCTGCCGAAGGCCCGCGGGCTGGCCGCCGACATCGTCTCCAACGACCAGCGGTCGGTGCGGCGGGTGCTGCGGACCTACGACGAGGGGGCGCTGGTCACCGCGGGCGAGGCGTGGGAGATCGAGGCCGAGGTGGCTGCGGCCTGGCAGGGCGAGGGCATCGACCCGGCGGAGGTCGAGGCCCGGCGCATGGCCGTGATCGAGCGGGGCCGTGCTCAGGTCTGAGCCCGGCCACGAGGCTGGGGGCGCCACCTCGACCGACGTGGCCGAGGGCGGGGCGCCGCCCGCGACCGCCGACCCGGCCCCGAGGGCCGCGGCACCGCCGGCACCGCCGGACCCGGCCGCCGCCCCGACCGAGGCGCCGGCCGCCGCCGACCTCGCCACCGGCGCCGGACTGGCCGCGCCGCGGCTGGGGTACATGCCGGGGCTCGACGGGGTGCGGGCCCTGTCGCTGCTCGGCGTCATGTTCTTCCACCACGGGTTCACGTGGGCGACCGGCGGGTTCCTCGGGGTGTCGACGTTCTTCACCCTGTCGGGGTTCCTGATCGCCCTGCTGGCCCTGGGCGAGGAGCGCCGCACCCGCCACTTCTCTCTCCCCAGGTTCTGGGAGCGCCGAGCCCGGCGGCTGCTGCCGGCCGCGCTGGTGGCCGTCACCGTGGTGGTGGTGCTGCAGCGGTGGCTGGTCATCGGGTCGTCGCCCCGGTTCCGGGGGGACCTGCTGGCGTCGCTGTTCTATGTGGCCAACTGGCGCTTCGCCTCGGCGACCGAGACGTTCTCGTTCCTGTCGCCGGTGGCCCACGTGTGGTCGCTGGCCATCGAGGAGCAGTTCTACCTGGTGTTCCCGCTGGTGTTCCTGGCCCTGACCCGGGCGCTGGGCACGGGGCGGCGGGCCGGCACGGCGTTCGCCGGGCTGGCGCTGGCCTCGTTCG
>DASXRH010000591.1:0-5677 GCA_036506715.1 Acidimicrobiales bacterium | reverse complement strand
CGTTGACGCGGCCGTCAGGCACCCAGGTGCTCGGCCGCCACCCGCTTGGGGACCACCATGCGCCAGGCGTCGAGGACCAGCTCGCGCATCTCGTCGGCGTCGATTGCGGCCAGCCGCACGACCACCCAGTTGAAGCGCATGTCCGACGGCCGGGGTAGCTGGAACTTGTCGGGCTCACCGGCCACCAGGCCCTCGCGCTCCTCCTTCGGGAACCCGAAGCCCATCAGCGTCTCGTCCGCGGAGAACGCCAGGTAGACGATGCGCCCCACCCGGAACTTCACCCGGCCGCGCACCAGGGCCTCGGTCGTGCGGGGTAGGGACAGGGCCAGGGCCCGCACCTCGTCGACGGTCACCATCGGGGACGAGGGTAGGCCCGGAACTCGTGTGCCCGGGCTGGGGGGCCGCCGGTAGCTTGCGCGCCATGCCGATCGTGCCCGACACCAAGGACTGGACCTGGGTGCTCGGGCGCCCGTGCCCCGAGTGCGGGTTCGACGCCCGCACCGTCGACCGCACCGCGGTCGGGCGGCTGGTGCGCGAGAACGCGGTGGCCTGGGGCCCGCTGCTGGCCCACCCCGACGGCGAGGTGCGGGCCCGGCCGAGCGACGACCGCTGGTCGGCGCTCGAGTACGCGTGCCACGTGCGCGACGTGCTCCGCCTCTACGACGAGCGGCTGGCGCTGATGCTGGCCGAGGACGACCCCGACTTCGCCAACTGGGACCAGGACGCCACCGCCGTCGAGGACCGCTACAACGAGCAGGACCCGGCCCGGGTGGCGGCCGAGATCGCCGAGGCGGCCGGGCCGCTGGCCGCCAGGTTCGAGTCGGTGGCCGGCGACGCCTGGGAGCGCACGGGCAACCGCAGCGACGGCGTCCGCTTCACCGTCGACACCTTCGCCCGCTACTTCGTCCACGACCCCATCCACCACCTCGACGACGTCGAGAAGGGCTACGCGGCGCTGGGCGGTGGCGGTGGGTGACCTGGCGGTCGACACCCGGGTCGAGCCGGTCGACGGCGGCGGCGACCCCGACCACCGGCGGTTCACCGCCAAGCTCAACCCCGACTGGGCCATCTGGGGCCCCAACGGCGGCTACATCGCCTCGGTCGCCCTGCGGGCGGCCGGGCTGGCGACGGGCCGGGCCCGGCCGGCCAGCCTCGTCGCCCACCTGCTCGAGGTGGGCGAGTTCGCCGCCGTCGACCTCGACGTGACCGTGCTGCGCCGGTCCCGCTACGCCACCTCCACCCGGGTGACGATGCGCCAGGGCGACCGCACCCTGGTGGAGGCCCTGGTGTGGGGCGTCGACCCCGGCGGGGTCGCCCTCGAGCACGACAGGGCCCCGGCCCCCGAGGTCCCCGACCCCGACGAGGTGCCGTCCCGCGACGAGCGGATGGCCGCGCTGCCGGCCGACGCCCCCCGGCCGCCGGCGTTCCCGTTCTTCGACAACCTCGACCAGCGCCCCCTGGGCTGGCTCGACGACTGGCCGCCCGCCGGGCCGCTGGAGCCGGTGTCCCGGTCGTGGACCCGGTTCCGGCCCACCGCCCGCTTCGACGACCCGTGGGTGGATGCCTGCCGGCTGCTCATCCCGGTCGACACCTTCGGGTGGCCGGCCGCCTCCCTGGCCCACGCCCACGTCGACCCGCCCGAGGCGGTGGCGGTGACCGTCGACCTGTCGGTCCGGTTCCACCGCCCCACCGCCGACGAGTGGCTGCTGGCCGAGGCGGTGTCGCCGGTGGCGACGGGCGGGCTGGCGGCGGCGACGGCCCGGGTGTGGGACCGGGCGGGAGCGCTGGTGGCGTCGGGCGGCCAGACGATGCTCTGCCGGCCCGCCTCCTAGGCTGGGGGCATGGCCGGCCCGCTGACCACCCTCCAGCCCGAGGTCGACGTACGGGTCGACGAGCGCACCGACGAAGACCTGCGCACCGGCGAGCCCAAGGCCGCCCACATCGTCAAGACCGACCCCGACGAGTCGGCCGTGGCCAAGGTGACCGAGGCCCGCATCTTCGGCTACCCGGTCGAGGCGCTGTGCGGTGAGGTGTTCGTGCCCCAGCGCGATCCCAAGAAGCTGCCCATGTGCCAGAAGTGCAAGGAGATCTACGAGCTCTACCGGGCGGCCAACGACGGACTGCGCGACACGCCCGACGCCTGATGCCCGACCGGGTCCTGATGGTGACCTGGGACGGGGGCGGCAACGTCGGTCCCACCGTCGAATTGGGCGCCCGCCTGGCGGCGCGGGACGTGGCCGTGGGCGCCTACGGCCCGGCCTCGCTGGCGGGCCGGTTCGGCGCCGCCGGGCTGGGCTACGAGGTGCGGGACGTGCCCGACCCGTGGGACGCGGCCGCGATGGCCGGCGACGTGGCCGCCGCCTGCGAGCGGGCCGGGGCCGACGTCGCCGTCGTCGACTACATGCTGCCCGGCGCCCTGCTGGGGGCGATGGCCGCGGGCCGCCCGGCGGTGGCGCTGGTCCACACGCTGTACGGGGCGCTGCTGGCCGACGGCGCGCCCCACCCGATGGGGATGGCGGCCACGGTCGAGGTGCTCGACGCCGTGGCCGCGGGTCGGCGCCTCGACCCCGTGAACCGCATGGGCGACGTGCTCGATCGCTGCGCCCGGGTGGTGGTGACGGCGCCGGCCGCGCTCGACGCGCCCGGGCCCTGGCCGGACAACGTGGTCCATGTCGGCGCGGTGCTGGAGGGCCCCGGCCCCGACGCCGGCTGGTGCCCGCCGGTGCCGCCCGACGGGGTCGGCGGCCGGCCGCTGGTCGTGGTGAGCCTGGGGACGACGCCGATGGACGAGGGTCCGGTGGTCGACGCGGTGCTCGGCGCGCTGGCCGGCGCACCGGTGGCGGTGCTGGCCCTGCTGGGGGCCCACCTCGACCCCGCCACCCTCACTGTGCCGGCCAACGCCACGGTGGCGGGCTACCTGCGCCACGCCGCGGTGCTGCCCCACGCGGCGGCGACCGTCTGCCACGCCGGGCTGGGCACGGTGCTGGCCTCGCTGGCTGCCGCGGTGCCGCTGGTGTGCCTGCCGCTCGGCCGGGACCAGCCCGCCACGGCCGCGGCGGTGGCCCGGGTGGGCGCCGGCCTGGCCCTCGACCCGCGGGCCGCCGATGCCGGCGCCATCCGGGATGCCGTCGGGGCCGTCGTCGCCGGCGGCGGGTACCGCACGGCGGCGGCGACCATCGGGGCGCCCGCCTCCGGCCCGGCCGCGGACGCGGTGCTGGCCGTCTTCTAGGACCGCGCCACGTCTGCGAGCCGCCGGGGCAGCCGGCCGGCGGCGGCGATGCCGCCGAGGGCCACCGCCAGGGTGACGAGGAAGGCGATGGTCAGCGACGAGCCGGTGTCCCAGCCCCGGCCGTCGCCCAGCGCCAGGACCACGCCGGCCAGCCCGGTGCCGAGCGAGACCCCCAGCACGTCGGTGAGCTGGAGCGACGCGCTGGCCCGCCCCTCCTGGCCGGGGGCGGCGGTGTCGAGCACGGTCACCGACAGCGGGGCGTAGCACAGGCCGATGCCCAGGCCGCCCACGGTCCACGCCGCCACCAGCAGGCCGACCGGCACCGGGCCCAGGGCGACGATCGTGGCGGCGATGCCGACGGCCAGCACGACGAACCCCCGGCGCACCAGCCAGCGGGGACCCCGGGCGAGCACCAGGCGCTGCTGCACCCAGGCGCCGGCGGTCCAGGCCAGCGTGGCCCCGGTCAGGGCGAGGCCGGCCACCCAGGTGGGCTGGTGGTGGGCCTCGGTCACGGCCAGGGAGATGAAGGCGTCGGTGCCGAAGAAGGCGAAGGTGAGGATGCCCCGGGTGCCCACCGCCGCCGGCAGCCCGGGGCGCAGCGCGGCCGTCCCCACCGGGACCAGCCGGACGAAGGCCCACAGCGCCGGCAGCGCGCCCACCACGATCAGCGCCACCGCCAGCGCCACCTCGTGGGCGCCGAGGCCGCCGAGCACCAGCGCCACCCCGGCCACCAGCACCAGCGCGTCTCGCAGGCGGTCGTCGGACACCGGCGGGCGGTCGCCCGCGCCCGGTGCCGCGCGAGCAGCCGCGGGCCCGTGGTCGGACAGCACCGGCAAGGCCATGGCCGCCGCCAGCACCACCAGCGGCAGAAGGGCCAGGAACACGACCCGCCACGACGACCAGCCCTCGATGGCGCTGGCCGCCGCCGGTCCCACCAGGCCGGGCACGACCCAGGCGCTGGAGAACACGGCGAACACACGGGGTCGCAGGTCGGGCGGGTAGGCCCGGCCCACGGTGGTGTAGGCGACGGCCGGGATCACCCCGGCGCCCAGGCCCTGGGCCACCCGCCCGGCCACGAGCATCGGCATCGACTGGGCCGCGCCCCCGACGACCAGCCCGGCGGCGAACAGCGCGAGGCCGACCGCGAACGGCAGCCGGGTGCCCCGGCGGTCGGCGGCCTGCCCGGCCAACACGATGCCGAGCAGGCTGCCCAGGAAGAACCCACTGAACACCCAGCCGTAGAGGCCGAGGCCGCCGAGGTCGTCGGCCACCACCGGCATGACCGTGGCGATGGCCAACGACTCGAAGGCGACCAGGGTGATGGTCAGCACCAGTGCCGCGGTCAGCCGCCGCCGGCCCGGGGCCCACACCCCGTCGGGCGTCCCGCCGGCCACCTCGACCCCGACCGCCGGGCCCGCCGCCGGCGCGCTCGGCGGCGCGTGGGCCGGGAGCAGCGGGTCGGTGGCCATGTCGGTCATGCTTGCCTGGCAACACGGCCCACGCCGCCCGGATTCCCCGTGACCGATCCCGCCACCGCCGCCCTCGTCCCCCACGAGCGGGAGGACGCCCTGGTCCGCAGCCTGCTGACCGGCATCGCGGTGTTCCGGTGGCTGGCGTGGGCCTGGGTGGTGGCGCTGCTGGTGGTCAACCGGTCCGAGCTGTCCGAGCCCGCGGCCCGGCCCTGGCTGGCGCTGGCCCTGGTGGGGGCGGCGCTGGTGGTCACCGTGGTGGACACGGTGCTGCTGGGCGCGGACCCGTCCCGGTTGCTGGGCCTGCCGGTGGTGGCGGCGGAGGTCGCGGTGGCGGTCGCCCTCGAGATCGGCGACCAGCTGGCCTACAACGGCGTGTCCCACCCCCAGACGCTGTCGTCGGCCTGGCCGCTGGCCGGGGTGCTGACGGCGGGCATCGCCTTCCGGTGGCGGGGCGGGGTGGCGGCGGGCGTGACGATCGGCCTGGCCCGGGGCGTCGGGCAGCTGGTGGGCCCCGAACCGTGGAGCGACCGCACCACCATCAGCGTGGTCTCGGGGGTCGTGCTCTACGCCCTCGCCGGGCTGGTGGCCGGGTTCGTCACCACCCGGCTGCGGGAGGCCGAGCGCCGCATCTCGCTGGCCCAGGCCCGCGAGGAGGTGGCCCGCACCCTGCACGACGGCGTGCTCCAGACGCTGGTCGTGGTCCAGCGGCGCACCGGCGACCCCGACATCGTCCGCCTGGCCCATGAACAGGAGCGTGTGCTGCGCGAGTTCCTCGTCGGCACCAGCGGGGCAGTGGGCGGTGGCGGCGACCTCGGCACCCGGCTGCGGGGGGCGGCTGCCCGGTTCGAGGACCGCTACGGCGGCACCGCCCGGGTCGTGCTCGCCCCCGACACCCCGGGCCTGCCGGGCCGCACGGTCGACGCCCTGGCCGGGGCGGTGGGCGAGGCGCTGGCCAACGCGGGCAAGCACGGCGGGG
>DASXRH010000590.1:0-7673 GCA_036506715.1 Acidimicrobiales bacterium | reverse complement strand
CTTGTCGAGCACCACGTTGCGGCCCTTGGGGCCGAGCGTGACCCGGACGGCGTCGGCCAGCTTGTTCATGCCGGCCTCGAGGCTGCGGCGGGCCTCGGTGTCGAAAGCGATGATCTTGGGCATCCCTTGAATCCCTCCGTTGGGCACGGGGTTAGCACTCGTTCGATGTGAGTGCTAGCCAGTCAACCACGCCCGATCAGCACTCGCAACCGGCGAGTGCTAACGGCGGGAGGCGGGCGCCGCGGGGTCAGCCGCCGGCGACCGCGGGGATGATCGACACCGTCTCGCCGTCGGGGACGGGGGTGTCGAGCCCCTCGAGGAAGCGGATGTCGTCGTCGGCCACGAACACGTTGACGAACCGACGGAGGTTGCCGTCGTCATCGAGCAGACGGTCGGCGAAGCCCGGGTGGGCGCCGTCGAGGCTGGCGAGCACGTCGCGGACGTTGGACCCCTCCAGCGCCACCTGGGACTCGCCGCCGGTGAGCGTGCGCAGCGTGGTGGGGATGCGGACGGAGACGGTCATCGGAACGAGTCCTTGATCGGGGGGTGCTGACGGATCGTACCCAACCCCCCGCGCGCCCCTCTCATTCCACCCGGCCGGCGCCGTGGGCCGCCAGCGCCTCGGCCGCCACCGCCTCGATGCAGGCCAGCGTGGCGGTACGGGCCCGGTCGTCGCCGTAGCGCTCGACCAGCGACACCACGGTCAGGCCGGGCGGCGGCGCCGCCACCGCCTGCAGGTCGTCGAGCACCTCCCCCACCACCGCCAGGCAGGGGACCCCGGCCTCGGCGGCCATCCCGGCCACCCCGCCGACCACCTTGCCGTCGAACGACTGCTCGTCGAGGAAGCCCTCGGCCGTCACCACCAGGTCGGCGCCGGCCACGCGGTCGTGGAGGTCGAGCTCGTCGGCCACGGCCTCGAACCCGGGGGTGAGGATGGCCCCTGCCACCGCCAGCCCGCCGGCGAGACCGCCGGCGGCGCCGGCGCCCTCCAGCGCCCGCACGTCGACCCCGTGGTCGGCCAGGTAGACGTCGGCCAGGCGGTCGAGGCGGCGGCGGAGCAGCTCGACCTGGGCGGCCGATGCCCCCTTCTGGGGCGCGAACACGGGGGCGGCGTCGACGAAGGCGGTGCGCACGTCGCAGAGCACCACGATCTCGACCCCGGCGAGCCGGTGCAGCGGGTACAGGGCCCGCAGCGCCCCGAGCCCCCCGTCGGTGGTGGCCGACCCGCCGAGGCCCACCAGCACGCGGCGGGCGCCGGCGTCGACGGCCGCGGCCAACAGCTCGCCCGTCCCCACGGTCGACGCCGCCACCGGGTCGTTGTCCTCGGGCCCGCCCACCAGGTCCAGCCCCGACGCCCGGGCCATCTCCACCACCGCCAGCCGGCCGTCGAGCCGCCAGGCGGCGCGCACCGGCTCGCCCAGCGGGCCGGTCACGATCGTGCTGCGGTTGGGCCCGCCCAGGACGTCGAGCGTGCCCTCGCCCCCGTCGGCAACCGGCACCAGGTCGCAGTGCCAGCCGGCGGCCGCTGCCGCGCGCCCCACCGCCGCCGCCACCTCGCGGGCGGTGGCGGTGCCGCGCATCTTGTCCGGAGCGACGACCACACGCACAGCGGGCCAGTGTGGCCGATCGTTTAGCCTCTGCCACTCGTGGACCGACCCGTCGTCGTGGTGTCGAACCGTGGCCCGCTCACCTTCCGCCGGCACGAGGGCGGCGAGCTGGTCGCCACGCGGGGCGCGGGCGGGCTCGTGTCCGGCCTGGGGCCGCTGGTGGCGGGCACCGGAGCCACCTGGGTGGCGGCCGCCATGACCGACGGCGACCGGGAGGCGGCGGGCGCCGGGGTGATCGACGCCGAGGGCTTCCGGGTGCGCCTGCTGGCCGTCGACCCCGAGGCCTACCGCCTGGCCTACGACGTGGTCAGCAACCAGACCCTGTGGTTCGTCTACCACGGGCTCTACGACCTGCCCCGCGACCCGGCCTTCGGGGCCGAGCTCCGGGAGGCGTGGCAGGCGTACCGCCAGGTCAACGACGCCTTCGCCGCCGCCGTGGCCGAGGTGGCGCCCGAGGGGGCGGCCGTGCTGGTCCAGGACTACCACCTGGGCCTGCTGAGCCTCGGCCTGACCGAGCGCCGCCCCGACCTGGCCGCGGTGCACTTCAGCCACACGCCCTTCGCCACCCCCACCTGGCTGCGGGTGCTCCCCGACCACATCGCCGGTGAGGTGCTGTCGGGCCTGGCCGCCCACCGGGCCTGCGGGTTCCACACCCGGGGCTGGGCCGGCGACTTCGTCGACTGCTGCCGCGAGGTGCTGGCCCTCACGCCCACCACCTTCGTGTCGCCGTTGCCCACCGACGCCGACGACGTCCGCCGGGCCGCCACCTCCCCGGCGTGCGACGCCGCGCTGGCCGAGATCTCCGAGGGCGTGGGCGACCGGCTGGTCGTGGCCCGGGTCGACCGCATCGAGCTCTCCAAGAACCTGCTGCGGGGGTTCCAGGCCTTCGACACCCTGCTGGACCGGCACCCCGAGTGGCGCGAGCGGGTCGTGTTCCTCGCCTCCGTGTACCCGTCGCGCACCGGCGTGGCCGCCTACCTCGACTACCAGCTCGAGGTGGAGGAGCTGGTCGAGCGGATCAACGAGCGGTGGGCCACGCCCGGGTGGACGCCCATCGTCTACGACACCCGCGACGACTACCCGCGGTCGGTGGCCGTGCTGCGCCGGGCCGACGTGCTGCTCATCAACCCCATCCGCGACGGTCTCAACCTGGTGGCCAAGGAGGGCGGCATCGTCAACGAGCGCGACGCCGTGCTGTGCCTGTCCCGGGAGGCGGGGGTGTGGGACGAGGTGGGGTCCGCCGCCCTGCCCGTGCCGCCGTTCGACGTGCTGGGCACGGCCGACGTCCTCGACGCCGCGCTGCGCATGCCGGCCGCCGAGCGCCGGGTCCGGGCCGAGGCGCTGCGGACCATGGCCGTGGCCCGCAAGCCGGCCGACTGGCTGGCCGACCAGTTGGCCGCCGCCGGCTGACGCCGCCGGCACCCTGGCCCGCCTCCGCGCCGGCGGCCACAGCGCCTACGCGGCGGCCACCGCCGCCGAGCCGAGCCGGCTGGCTCCCCCACCTCCGGGCCGGTCAGAGGCGGTGCAGCAGGTCCAGCACGGCGGCGGGGCCGTCCAGGATCAGGTCGGCCCGGGCCAGCAGCTCGGGTGGCGTCTCGGCGCCGGCCACCGCGACCCGCACGGCGTGCACGCCCCGGGTCGCCAGGCGGTCCAGACCGTCGTAGGCGGGGAGGTCGCCCCGGTCGTCGCCCACGTAGCAGACGGCGCCGAGCTCGCCGGCCAGGGCCTCCAGCGCCGTGCCCTTGTCGGACGGCAACGGCGGGTGGAGCTCGACCGACATCTTCGCGACCCGCACCTCCAGGCCCGACCGGGCCGCCTCGGCCTCGGCCCACGCCCGCACGGCCTGGGCCTGCTCGGGGTGGCGGCGGTAGTGGAGCGTGAGCGACAGGCCCTTGGGCTCGACCTCCATGCCCGCGGGCCCGGCGGCGGCCGAGTGGCGGGCCACGTCGTCGACCACACCCCGCCACGGCCCGGCGCCGGGCTGGTCGACCCGGGCACCGTCGCGCACCACCTCCAGCCCGTAGACGCCCGACAGCACGACGCCGGCCGGCACCAGCGGGGCCAGGAAGTCCACCGGCCGGCCCGACATGACGGCCACCAGCCCGTACCGGGGCACCAGAGCGGCCAGGGCCTCGGCCGCGCCGGCGATGGGCCGGGCGTCGGCGGGGACGTCGACGATGGGCGACAGCGTGCCGTCGAAGTCGAGCACCACCCCGGCGGCCGCGGGGTCGGCCACCAGCGGCGCGAGCGCGTCGTCGACGGCGGTCACGGCCGGGCGGTCCGGGCGGGAGCGGTGCCGGCTACTGGCCCTGGGCCAGGTCCCGGCCGAGGATGACCAGGATGTTGGCCCCGCCGAGGTCGACGGGCGGCGGGTCGGTCAGGGGCTGGACCGCGTCGGGCTTGCCCAGATCGGTGGCCAGCTTGGCGGCGTCGGCCTCGAAGCCGGGGGTGGCCATGATCTGCGTTGCGTCGAGGTCGAGGCCGGGGGGAGCGTTGCCCGCGGGCGCCGTCTGGTAGCCGGCGGCGACGAGGGCCTCGGTCTGCTTGGCGGCCGCGCCCTGCACGCCCGAGGCGTTGGCCACCAGCACGATCACCTCGCCCGGCGGCCGGGCCGCGGGGGCGGTGGTGTCGGACCCCGCCGGGGCGCCGGTGGTCGGGGCGGCGCTGCTACCCGACTGGCCGGCGTCGACCGACCCGACGTCGGCGCCGGTGTTGTCGAGCGCCCGGAGGATGAAGAAGCCGAGCACCACGGCCACCGCCACCAGCACCACCCCCCGTACGGGGCTCTGCCGGGGCGATGGGACGGTCGGGGGTCGCTCGGTCGTCTGCATGGAGGCCCTCCTCAGCGGCCGTGGCCGTAGTTGCGGCCCTCGACGCGGGCCCGTCGTCGTTCGAGGCGGGCCCGGCGCAGGCGGTGCACCACCAGCGGGTCGTAGTGGGCCGCGGCCGGGTCGTCGATCACCTGGCCGAGCAGGCGGTAGTAGCGGGTGGGGGACATCGCGAGCCGCGCGCGGATGGCCCCGCCCTTGTTCGAGGGCTCGAGCCACCAGCCCCGCTCGAAGTCGAGGATCGCCCGGTCACGGTCGGTGAGTGTCACTGGCGACAAGGCTGGCCCGACGACCCTCGCGATGCAAGCACCCTCCGGCGTGCGGCCACCGCCGTGGGGGCCGTATCGTCCGGGGCCTGCCCGAGTAGCTCAGCTGGCCAGAGCAGGCGCCTTGTAAGCGTCAGGTCGCGGGTTCGACTCCCGCCTCGGGCTCGGGACACGGCCGTGGTCGCCCGGTGTCAGCGCCGCCGGGCGATCTCGAAGCAGGCCAGCGCCGCCGCCGCCGACACGTTCAGCGACCCCAGCGCGCCTCGAAGCGGGATCGACACCAGCTCGTCGCACCGCTGGCGCACCAGGCGGGACAGGCCCCGGCCCTCGGCCCCCAGCACCAGGCACACGGGCCCGTCCGCGCCGGCCAGGTCGTAGAGCGATTCCGGCGCCCCGCCGTCGAGGCCGACGACGTGCACGCCTGCGTCCCGCAGCCGGGACAGCGCCGCCGGCAGCCCGCCGACGACGGCGATGGGCACGTGCTCGATCGCCCCCGCCGCGGCCTTGGTGGCCGCCGGGGTCACGTGCACGGCCCGGTGGCGGGGCAGGATGGCCCCGGTCACGCCCGCGCACTCGGCCGAGCGCAGGATGGCCCCGAGGTTGCCCGGGTCGGTCACGCCGTCCAGCGCCACGAGGAACGCGGCGCCGTCGGCCACCATGTCGTCGAGGTCGGCCTCGGGCAGCGGCGCCGCCAGGGCGAGCACCCCCTGCGGGGCCTCCGACCGGGCCTGGGCTGCCAGCCGCCCCCGGCTCACGGTGGTGATGCCCACCCGGGCCGCCGCCGCCAGCTCGCGGATGTCGCCGAGGATCGGGGCGTCGTCGCCCTCGTCGACCAGCCAGACCTCGCGCACCTTGCGCCGGCCGGCGAGCAACAGCTCGCGCACGGCCTGCCGCCCCTCGACCTGGTCGCCGCCGAGGCCCCGGTCCGACGTCACGGCCCCCCGCCGCCCGGTCGGCGCCGGGCGGCCGCCCCGGCCGGAGGTCCGGGTGGTGATGCGGGTGGGCGGCGGGCTCGGCCGGCCCCGCCGGCCACCGGCGCTCGCCTTCCCGGACGCCGGCTGCTGGCGGCCCAGGCCGCCGCTGCCCCGCCCGCGGCCGGTGCCGCCCCGCTGGTTGCGGTCGCGGCCCGACGATCCCCCCCGGGCGGGCGTCACCGGTCCGCCACCACCAGGGCGACGGCCAGGCAGGCGGCGCCCTCGACCCGGCCCAGGGCGCCGAGGCCCTCGGCCCGCTTGCCCTTGATCGTGACCGGGGCGCCCACCGTGTCGCTCAACCGCTCGACCATGGCCGGGCGGCGGGGGGCGAGCTCGGGGCGCTCGGCGATGACCGTGCAGTCGACGTTGAGCGGGCGCCAGCCGGCGGCCCGGACGTCGGCCACGGCCCGGCCCAGCAGGTCGATCGAATCGGCGCCCGCCCACCGGGCGTCGGTGTCGGGAAAGTGCTGGCCGATGTCGCCCAGGCCGGCCGCCCCGAGCAGGGCGTCGGTCACCGCGTGGGCCACCACGTCCGCGTCGCTGTGGCCGGCCAGCCCGGCCTCGTCGGGGAACGTGACGCCGCCGAGCACCAGCGGCCGGCCGGGGTGGGGCGAGAAGGGGTGCACGTCGAACCCCTGCCCGACCCGCAGGTCGGGGACCGGCGACGGGTCAGCGGGCACGGAGCAACGCCTCCGCCACCGCCAGGTCGGTCGGGTGGGTGATCTTCACGTTGGTGGGGGATCCGTCCACGACGACCACCTTGCCACCGGACGCCTCCACCAGCGTCGCATCGTCGGTGGCCTCGGCCCCGCCGGCGTGGGCCCGGCGCAGGGCGGCGGCCCGGAACGCCTGGGGCGTCTGCACCGCCACGAGCTCGTCGCGGTCGATGAGGGCGCCGGTCCGTGCCCGCAGCGTGTCGCTGACCGGCAGGCCCGGCAGGGCGGCGTCGGCCCCGGCCCGGACCGCGGCCACCACGGCGGCGAAGGTGGCGGCGTCGGCCAGCGGCCGGGCGCCGTCGTGCACCACCACCACGCCGGCGGCGTCGGGGACGGCCGCCAGTCCCGCCCGCACCGAGCCGGACCGGGTGGCGGCACCGGGCACCACCGCGTCGGCGACGGGCTCGTCGTCGCCCGCCCGGTCGGGCGGCACGACCACCACGACCCCGTCGGCGGCGGCCCGGGCGGCGGCCAGCGACCAGTCCAGCACCCGCCGGCCGGCCAGCGGCTCGTACTGCTTGGCGGCCCCGAACCGGCGCCCCGATCCGGCCGCCACCACGATCGCCCACACCGGGGCGAGGTCTGCTCCCATGACGGCCGGGAGGCTACCGCCAGGGTGCCCCTGACAAGCGTGTCGAGAAGTGGTCGGCCGGCATCGTTATCGTTCCGGGTGATGAACCCGACCGAACTGCTGGCCGGCGTCGATCTCTTCGGTGATCTCACGCCCCAGGAGCTGAAGCACCTGGCCGACGCCAGCACCATGGAGGACCTGCGTCGCGGCGACGTGCTGTTCCACGAGGACGACGACCCCGACACGCTCTACGTGGTCGTCGAGGGACGCATCGCCATCGCCAAGCGGTCGGTCGACGGCCGCGAGTCGGTGGTGGCGCTCATGGAGGGGGGCGACCTGTTCGGGGACATGGGGCTGTTCGAGCCGCTGGGCCGGTCGGCCGAGGCCCGGGCGCTGGAGTCGTCGCAGGTGCTGGCCATCGGCTACGGACCGATCCGCGAGGTGTACGAGAACCGGCCCGAGCTGCTGTGGGGCGTGGTCGCCCTGCTGGCCGGGCGGGTGCGGACCATGGACGTGGCGCTGGCCGACTCGGTGTTCCTCGACGTCACCGGACGCACGGCGAAGCGGCTGCTCGAGCTGGCCGGCGACGAGGACGAGTTCATGCTGCCGGTCACGCAGGAGGAGCTGGCGGGCATGGTCGGCGCGTCGCGCGAGCGGGTCAACAAAGCGATCGCGGCGTTCGTGCGCCTCGGCTGGATCGACCAGTCCGAG
>DASXRH010000589.1:0-2701 GCA_036506715.1 Acidimicrobiales bacterium | reverse complement strand
CTGTGCGGGTTCACGTCGCTGACCGACGAGCACGGGGTGGGCGCGGCCGTGGCGGCCCTGTCGACCTTCCGGGCGGTCGTGCGCGAGCGGGCCGGCTGGCGGGGCGTGCGGGTGGCCAAGTGGCTGGGCGACGGCGCCATGCTGGTCGCCACCGAGCCCCGGCCGCTGCTCGACGCCGTGCTGCGCATGGAGCAGGCCCTCGACATGCGGGGCTGCGCGCTGCCGCTGCGGGGCGGGGTGGCGGCCGGCCGGGTCATCCTGTTCGAGGGCGACGACTACATCGGCCGGCCTGTCAACCTGGCCGCCCGCCTGTGCGACGAGGCCGAGCCCCACCAGCTGCTGGTCACGGCCTCGCTTTTCGACGCCTCGGGCGAGGGGCTGCCCAGCCGCCGGCTCGGCGCCCGGGCCATCCGGAGCTTCTCCCGGCTCGTCGAGGTGGTCGACATGGGCGTGGGCGGCACCCACGTGGCCGCCGGCTGAGGGCCGGCGAGTGGACGGTCGCCGGCCCGTCTGGGAGGCTCGCGGGGCTGAGGACGCCGGTCCCGGGAGGGGTGCATGACCCAGGTCGACGTCGACGGCGCGCCCCCGGCCGTCGACCGACGCGACAGCGCGGTGGTGGGTGTCCCCGTCGAGTCCCACGACAGCCGCGGGCTCACGTACCGGCCCGCGCTCGACGGCCTGCGAGCCGTGGCGGTGCTGGCGGTCCTCGTCCAGCACGCCGGGCTCCGCGTCCCCGGGGTGGCCGGCCAGGCCGTGCCCGGCGGGTTCCTCGGCGTCGACGTGTTCTTCGTCATCTCCGGGTTCCTGATCACGTCGCTGCTGCTGGCCGAGCACGGCTCCCGGGGCCAGGTGGACCTCCGCCGGTTCTGGCTCCGCCGGGCCCGCCGGCTGCTGCCGGCGGTGGCCCTGGTCGTCGCCGCCACCGCCGTCCTCATCGCCGTGGCCGACCTGCCCCTCGACGTGGCCTCGGCCCGGGGCGACGCCCTGGCGGCGCTGGCTTACGTGGCCAACTGGCGCTTCATCGTCACCGACCAGTCCTACTTCGACGCCTTCGGGCTGCCGTCGCCGTTCCGCCACCTGTGGTCCCTGTCGCTGGAGGAGCAGTGGTACCTGCTGTTCCCCCCGCTGCTGGTGGCGCTGGGGGCGCTGCGCCGCCGGCCCGGGGTGCTGGTGGCGGGCCTGGTGGCGGCTGCGCTGGCCTCGGCGGCGTGGATGGCGGCCCTGTACTCGCCGGGCGACGACCCCTCCCGCGTCTACTACGGCACCGACACCCGGGCCCACACCCTGCTGATCGGCGCGGCGCTGGCGGTGGCGGCCACCGGGTTCCCCGGCCTGGTGGTGCGGCTGCGGCGCTGGCTGCCGTGGGTCGCGGGCGCCGGGCTGGCGGGGCTGGCCGTGGCCTTCCGCTCCATCGACGGCAGCGAGCCCTCGCTGTACCGGGGCGGGTTCCTGGCGGTGGCGCTGGCCTCGGCCGCGGTGATCGCCGGGGTGGCGCTGCCCGGCGCCGCGGGCCCGGCCCACTGGGGGCTGAGCCGCCGGGGGGCGGTGGCGGTGGGTCGCATCTCCTACGGCCTTTATCTGTGGCACTGGCCGCTGTTCGTGTGGCTCACGCCCGACCGGCTGGGCATCGACGGGCCCGGCCTGTTCGTCGTGCGCTTCGGCCTGACGTTCCTGCTGGCCGGCCTGTCCTACCGGTACGTCGAGCTGCCGATCCGCCGCCACGGCTGGGCCGGGGTGCGGGCCCGGCTGTCCCGCGCCGGCCTGCCGGCGGCCCGGCCGGCGCTGCTCACCGCCGTGGCCGGCGCGGCGGTGGTGGCGGTCGTGGCGGTGGCAACCGCCGGCGGGGGGACGCCGCCGGTGCTGGCGGCCCGGGCCCCGACCACCACGCTGGCCCTGCCCCGGGCGGCCGGGCCGCCCACCACGGCCGACGTGGCCGCCGACCGCCCGCTGCCCGCCGTCCCCCCCGACCGCCAGCTGCGCGTGGTGGTGGGCGGCGACTCGGTGGCGTGGTCGTTGGGCGCCGGCCTCGGCCTCGGCCACAATGTGCCGCCCGACGTCCGCATGCTGACCGTGGCCAAGCTGTCGTGCACCGCCACGCCCGGCGAGGCCGTCAACAGCAACGGAGTGGTCGAGAAGGGCATGTGTGCCGACTGGCACGAGGAGTGGCAGGCGGCTGCCGCGCAGACCCAGGCCGACGTGGTGGTGGCGCTCTGGGGGCCGTGGGAGGTCTACGACCACATCGACGGCGACCGGGTGCTGCACCCCGGCACCGCGGCGGCAGCGGCCGCCTACCGCCAGTCGCTGCGCCGGGGCGTCGACGCGACGATCGCCGCCGATCCCGACGTCCGCTTCGCGTTCGTCACCGTGCCGTGCATGGAGGAGCGCCTCTCCCGCCTGGGGGGCGCCGAGAGCCCCCGCAACGACCCCGAGCTGGTCAACTGGATCAACCGGCAGACCGAGGCGGTGGCGGCCGGGTACGGCGGGCGGGCGATGGTCGTCGACCTGGGCCCGCTGGTGTGCCCGGGCGGCGAGCCGGCCCGCGAGGTCGACGGCGTCGTCACCCGCGACGACGGGGTCCACTTCACCCAGGAGTTCGCCCCCGTGGTGTGGCGCTTCGTCGAGGACCACATCCGGCCGTGGCTGGCCCAGCCCGCGGTCAGCGGGGGCGGCTGAGCGCCCAGGCCGGCTGGGGTCGGCGGAG
>DASXRH010000588.1:0-5224 GCA_036506715.1 Acidimicrobiales bacterium | reverse complement strand
GTGCGGCTGGTGAGCGTGGCCGACGACTGCCTCCAGCACGCCGGGCAGGCCGCCTACGTGCGCGGCCTGCTCGGCGCCTGAGGCCCTTCCGGGGTCGAAAGTGGTTGACTTCCAACCACTTTCGACCCCGGAACGTCGAGCGAGGTCGATAGGGCCGTCACGCCACGACGAGCTGCAGCCGCTCCCCGAGCACGCCCTTGTAGCGCGCTGCCAGGTGTTCTCGGGCGGCGGCGACGACCGCCTTCGGCAGCTCGGCGAACGGCGTGACCGTCACCGTCGTCCCGTCGACGCCGGACGAGGGCTCCCACGTCCCGGCGATGCGGCCGTCGACCAGCAGCACCGGGGAGATCCAGCCGGCGGCACGGGACACGGCGTCGACCCGACCCTCGGGGATGGTCTCGGCCCGGTGGCTGATCGGCGCCAGGACGTAGGGGTCGAACCCGGGCAGCAGGTACACGCCGGTCGCCGGCCCGGACGAGGCGGCGGCCTCGGCGCCGGCCGGCGTCATCCACGCCGCCTGGCCCTCGACGTCGACCTCCACGAACGTGCCGGCGTGCGCGGCCAGCAGCAGGCGCGCCGCCTTGGGCGGCACGCCCAGCCAGCGGGCGAGGTCGTCGCGGGTGGCCGGGCCGTTGGCGTCGAGGAACCGCGCCAGCACCGCCCGCATCGCCGTGTCGGGGTCGGGCGCGCCGGCGCTGGGGTCGAGACCCAGCCAGCGGGCCGGGTCGGTGAACGTGATCGCGCCGTCCCGGGGCGGGCCCTGGCACAGCAGGCCCTGGTTGGCCGCGGGCTTGAACACCGCCGACCATCCCGAGCGCAGCTGTTTGCTCAGGTGCGAGAGCCCGGTGAGCCCGGCCACCCGGTCGGCCAGCTCGTCCCGGGTCAGGGGGTCGCCCGCCAGCGCCCCGGGGACCGCGGCCGTCACCGCGTCGAGCTCGGCGCGGGTGATGCCGTGGTAGCGCACCCAGGTGGGTGTGATCCGCCATTCCCGGGTGCTGAGCACGGCCACCCATTCGGCCCACTCGGCCGCGGGCAGGAGGTGGAGTGTGCCCCGCATCGCCCACGTCTTGACCAGCGCCCGCTGCGACCACAGCAGCCGGTCGACGTCGACCGGCCGGCGGGGGCCGCACCGCACCGCGAGGACCTGCTGCGCAAACGACGCGACCTGGACCTGGACGCCGGCGAGCGCGGAGGTCACCGCGACGGCGTCACCGGCGGGCGCGGCGAGCCGGTGGCGGGCTAGCCGCCAGCCGAGCACCTGGTCCCAGGTGAGCGACGCCATCAGCCGGCGGGCAGGGGGACGACGGCGGTGACAGCGTTCTGGCCGCCGACGTAGTCGGTCCGGACCGGCCCGGTGATGCTGACGACGTTGGTGAACGCGGGGTTGCCGATCAGCTCCGGCGGGTTGATGTGCTCGACAGGCATGGCTCAGGTCCCTCGCTGTCGGGTGCGGAACGATCGGACCTTGGCCCGGTTGCCACAGCGCTCCATCGAGCACCAGCGGCGGCGGCCGGGCCGCGACGTGTCGGCGAACAGCAGCTGGCAGTCGGCGGCGGCGCACTGGCGGATGCGCTCGGGCGGCACCTCGGTGAACAGCACGACGGCGTCGCGCGCGAACGTCGACAGCACCTGCTCGAGGGTGACCGGCGGGATGACGGCGACCCGCTCGCCGGCGGCGATCGCGGGCACCAGCGGGGGCCGGGCGGCGGCGGCGTTGACGGCGGCGACGGCAGCCGCGGGCAGCGGGGTCCCGGCGACCCGGGCGTCGGCGCAGGCCCAGATCGCCTCGCGCACCCGGCGGGCCGCGGCGAGGCCGGCGGCGTCGACCGGCACGTCGATGCCGCCGCCGAGGTTGCCCGCCAGCCAGCGGGCGAGGTCGGCCGGCTCGTGCAGCGTCTCGTAGACCGACCGGAAGCCCGCGCCGCCGGTGTGGGCGAACTCCAGGCAGGCGGCGCCCGGGTCGAACCAGAACCGGTCGCCGGTCAGCGGCGTCAGGATCATGCAACCGGTCTTACCAGTTACGACCCTGCCCAGACCACCTGCCCGCACCTGGCAGTACCCTGAACCCGTGACCGCGACCTCCGATCCGCCGCGCGCCACCCTCGCCGACGTCACCGCCTCGTCCGCCGCCCTCCGCCGCTTCCTCCACGGCCTCCCCGGCGTCGACCAGGTCGGCGTCGAGGCCCGGGCGGCCGGCCTCGCCACCCGCTCCATCAAGACCACCGCCAAGCAGTTCGCCCTCGACCTGGCCGTCCGCATGGTCGACCTGACCACGCTCGAGGGCCAGGACACGCCGGGCAAGGTCCGCTCCCTGTGCGCCAAGGCCCGCCGGCCCGATCCCGGCGACCCCTCGTGCCCGCCGGTGGCCGCCGTGTGCGTCTACGGCGACCTCGTCCCCACCGCGGTCGAGGCCCTGGCCGGCACCGGCATCCACACGGCCGCCGTCGCCACCGCGTTCCCGTCGGGCCGGGCCCCGCTCGACGTCAAGCTGGCCGACGTCCGCGCCGCGGTGGCCGCCGGTGCCGACGAGATCGACATGGTCATCGACCGGGGCGCGTTCCTGGCCGGCCGGTACACCCAGGTCCACGACGAGATCGTGGCCGTGCGCGAAGCGGTCGGCCCCGCCCACCTCAAGGTCATCCTCGAGACGGGCGAGCTGGCCACCTACGACAACGTCCGCCGGGCGTCGTGGCTCGCGATGCTGGCCGGCGCCGACTTCATCAAGACCTCCACCGGCAAGGTCACGCCGGCCGCCACCCTCCCGGTGACGCTGGTGATGCTCGAGGCGGTGCGCGACTTCCGGGCCCAGACCGGGCGCCAGGTCGGGGTCAAGGCCGCCGGCGGCATCCGGGCCGCCAAGGACGCCGTGCGCTACCTGGTCGTCGTCAACGAGACGTGCGGCGACGACTGGCTCAGCCCCGACTGGTTCCGGTTCGGGGCCTCGTCGCTGCTCAACGACCTGCTGATGCAGCGCCAGAAGATGGCCACCGGCCGCTACGCCGGCCCCGACTACGTCACGCTCGACTGAGGACCCCACGATGTTCGACTACGCCCCCGCCCCCGAGTCCGCCGCCATCGTCGACATCGCCCCCAGCTACGGCCTGTTCATCGACGGCGAGATGGTCGAGCCGGTCGACGGCACCCCGTTCAAGACCGTCAACCCCGCCACCGAGGAGGTGCTGTCCGAGGTGGTGGCGGCCGGCCCCCAGGACGTGGACCGGGCCGTCGACGCCGCCCGCAAGGCCTACGACGGCACCTGGTCGCGCCTCGCCCCCCGCGAGCGGGGCAAGTACCTGTACCGGCTGGCCCGCCTGGTCCAGGAGCGGTCGCGCGAGCTGGCCGTGCTCGAGTCGATCGACAACGGCAAGCCCATCCGCGAGAGCCGCGACGTCGACGTGCCCCTCGTGGCCGCCCACCTCTTCTACTACGCCGGCTGGGCCGACAAGCTGGGCTGGGCCGGCTTGGGCCCCGACCCCCGCCCGCTCGGGGTGGCCGCCCAGGTCATCCCCTGGAACTTCCCGCTGCTCATGCTGGCCTGGAAGATCGCCCCCGCGCTGGCCACCGGCAACACGGTCGTGCTCAAGCCGGCCGAGACCACCCCGCTGTCGGCCCTGGCCTTCGCCGACATCTGCCGCCAGGCCGACCTGCCCCCCGGCGTGGTCAACATCGTCACCGGGGCCGGCGACACCGGCCAGGCCCTGGTCACCCACCCCGGGATCGACAAGGTGGCCTTCACCGGCTCCACCGAGGTCGGCCGGCAGATCGCCCGCTCGGTGGCCGGCAGCCGCAAGAAGGTCACGCTCGAGCTCGGGGGCAAGGCGGCCAACATCGTGTTCGACGACGCCCCGCTCGACCAGGCCGTCGAGGGCATCGTCAACGGCATCTTCTTCAACCAGGGCCACGTGTGCTGCGCCGGGAGCCGTCTGCTGGTGCAGGAGTCCATCGCCGACGACCTGCTCGACCGGCTCAAGCGCCGCCTCGCCACGCTGCGCCTCGGTGATCCCCTGGACAAGAACACCGACATCGGCGCCATCAACAGCCCCGAGCAGCTGGCCCGCATCCGCGAGCTCTCCGAGGTGGGCGAGCAGGAGGGGGCCGAGCGGTGGTCGCCCGCCTGCGACCTGCCCGACCGCGGCTGGTGGTTCCCGCCGACGCTGTTCACCGGGGTCAGCCAGGCCCACCGCATCGCCCGGGAGGAGATCTTCGGCCCGGTGCTGTCGGTGCTGACCTTCCGCACCCCGGCCGAGGCGCTGGAGAAGGCCAACAACACCCCGTACGGCCTGTCCGCCGGCGTGTGGACCGACAAGGGCAGCCGCATCCTGTGGATGGCCCAGCGGCTGCGGGCCGGCGTGGTGTGGGCCAACACGTTCAACCGCTTCGACCCGGCCAGCCCGTTCGGCGGCTACAAGGAGTCGGGCTACGGCCGCGAGGGCGGCCGCCACGGGCTGGAGGCCTACCTCGATGTCTGACGAGCGGGTGGCGGTGCGCAAGACCTACAAGCTCTACGTGGGCGGCGCGTTCCCCCGGTCCGAGTCGGGGCGGACCTACGAGGTCCACGCGGCCGACGGCCGGTTCCTGGCCAACGCCGCCCTGGCCTCCCGCAAGGACGCCCGCGACGCCGTGGTCGCCGCCCGCAAGGCGGTGGTCGGCTGGTCGGGCGCCACCGCCTACAACCGGGGCCAGGTGCTGTACCGGGTGGCCGAGATGCTGGAGGGGCGCCGCGCCCAGTTCGTGACCGAGGTGGCCGAGGCCGAGGGCCTCGCCCCCGCCGAGGCTGGAGCCCAGGTCGACGCGGCCGTCGACCGCTGGGTCTGGTACGCCGGCTGGAGCGACAAGATCGCCCAGGTCCACGGGTCGTCCAACCCGGTGGCCGGGCCCTACTTCGACTTCTCGGTGCCCGAGCCCACCGGCGTGGTGGCCATCGTGGCCCCCGCCGCCCCGTCGCTGCTGGGGCTGGTGTCGGTGATGGCGCCCGCGGTGGTGGGCGGCAACGCCGTCGTGGTCGTGGCGTCCGAGGACGCCCCCCTGCCCGCCATCACGCTGTCGGAGGTGCTGGCCACCTCCGACCTGCCGGGCGGGGTGGTCAACCTCCTGACGGGCCGGCCGGCCGAGATCGCCCCCTGGCTGGCATCGCACATGGACGTCAACGCCCTCGACCTGGCGGGCGTGGCCGACGCCGAGCTGGCCACCGAGCTGGAGGCGGCGGCCGCCGACAACCTCAAGC
>DASXRH010000587.1:0-3542 GCA_036506715.1 Acidimicrobiales bacterium | reverse complement strand
CTGCCCACGTAGCCCAGCACCTGGGCGGCCAGCGGCCCGAACGGGTAGGTGCGCAGGGCGGTGCGCTCGACCACCACCGCCGGGTACTGGGCGAGCCGCTCCTCGAAGTAGATCTTGAGCTCCTCGGGCACGTCGGTGGCCAGGGGGACCGGGGCGTACCGGCTGTAGCGCTGGTTCTCGAGGCGCAGGCGGATCTCGTCCGGCGTGATGGGGTGGCCGTAGGACGTCAGGTCGTAGGACAGCCGGGCGAGCAGGTCGTCCTGGCGGGACCGGGACAGGTTGCCGAGGGCGCTGCGGTCGATGGCCACCACCACCGCCACCCGGTTGTCGACCAGCACCTTGCCGTTGCGGTCGAGGATGCGGCCCCGGGGCGCCGGCACCTGCACGGTGCGCACCCGGTTCGCCTCGGCCTGGACGCGGTAGCTGCCCGCCCCCACCACCTGGAGGTCGTAGAGCCGGGCGAACAGCGACGCGAAGAGGGCGACGGCGACCACCGCCACCAGCGAGAGCCGCAGCCGGGAGGTCTGGCCCGGGCTCACCGCAGCAGCACCTCCAGCCGGTCGGGCTCGCCGCGCCCGTGGACCCACCACATCACGCGCAGCATCGGCAGCACCAGCACCGCGCACCAGGCCGCCTGGACCAGCGCGATGGCCGGCACCTGCCCGAAGGGGTAGGCCACGCCGACGAGGTTGCCGACCGCGGTGTAGAGCACCGCGTGGAGGGCCCCGGCCACCGCCGCCACCGCCGCCGGCCGCCACCAGCTGGTGCGCAGCAACGCCGAGCCGGCCAGGCCGGCGGCGTAGCCCACCAGCGCATAGGTCAGCGCGGTGAGGCCGAACGGTGAGTCCAGCACCAGGTCGTAGGCCAGCCCCGCGGCGAAGCCCCACGTGGCACCCCGGTCGGCGCCCCCGGTCAGCCCCGCCGCCACCACCACGACCAGCAGCAGGTCGCCCAGCGCCCCGGCCACCCGGAGGTCGGCCACCATCGTCACCTGGAGCAAGAGCGCGAGGAACAGCACCACGGCGGCCCGCAGCGCCGGCCACCGGTGCGACCTCACACCGCCGGCCCCGGGGTCACTGCGGCAGCCACTGGAGGACCGTGAGGTACGACAGCGTGTCCAGGTCGACAAGCGGGTCGACGACCAGCTCCAACGCCAGGCCCCCCGAGCCCTCGCGCACCTTGCTGACCGTGCCCACCGGGATGCCGGGCGGGTAGGCGCTGCGGTCGACGCCGCTCGTCACCACCCCGGTGCCGGCCGGCACCTGGGTCCGGGGGCTGATCGACGAGTCGACCGCCAGCGGGTCGTCGCGGCCCTGGCCCCGGGCGGTGCCGAGGTCGCCGGTGGTGGCGAGGCGCACCCCGACCCGGAACTCGGGATCGGTCAGCAGCTCGACTCTGGCGGAGGACGACGTCACCTGCGTCACCCGGCCCACCAGGCCGGCGCCGGTGGCCGCCGGCATGCCCACGGCCAGCCCGTCGTCGCTGCCCTTGTCGATCTCGACCGCGTGGCTGAAGTTGGACCGCGGTCCCGACACGACCCGGGCCGTCACCTTGGGCAGGGTGGCGGCGAAGGGCAGGTCGAGCGTCTGGGACAGCTCGGACAGCTGCTTGGTGGCGTCGGCCTCGGCCACCTGGTTGCCCTTGGCCTCGGACACCTCGGCCTTCAACCGCTGGTTCTCGTCCTTCAGGTCCTCGTAGTCGGTCACGCCGTGCCAGGCGTTGCGCACCGGGCTGGTCACCGTGTCGACCGCACCGGTCACGGGGTCGAGCACCCGGGCCGCGCCCTCGCGGGCGTCGCGCACCACCGGCACGTCCCGCAGGCCCAGGATGATCAGCGTCACCGAGGCCACCACCAGGATGGTCAGGCGGGTGCGCGAGCCGGTGGGGGGCGATATGGCCATCAATAACCGGTCGACGAGAACAGCACGCTCTTCAGCGCGTCGAACTCCTCCAGCGACTGGCCCGACCCGACGGCCACCGCATGGAGAGGGTTGGGGGCGAGGATGATGGGCATGCCGGTCTCGTGGTTGAGGCGGGCGTCGAGGCCGTTGAGCAGCGCACCGCCCCCGGCGACGCAGATCCCCTTGTCCATGATGTCGGCGGCCAGCTCGGGCGGGGTCTTGTCCAGCGTCACCTTCACGGCGTCGACGATCGCCGACACGGGCTCCTCCATGGCCTCGCGCACCTCGCCGGTGGTGGTGACGATGGTCTTCGGGAGGCCGGTCATGAGGTCGCGGCCCCGGATCTCGGCGTGCAGCTCCTCGAGCAGCGGCCAGGCCGAGCCCAGCGCGATCTTGACCTCCTCGGCCGTGCGCTGGCCGATGGCCAGGCCGTACTCCTTCTTCACGAAGCTGACGAGGGCCTCGTCGAGCTCGTCGCCGGCCACCCGCACCGACTGGCTGGTGACGATGCCGCCGAGCGAGATCACCGCCACCTCGGTGGTGCCGCCGCCGATGTCGACGATCATGTTGCCGGTGGGCTCCTGGACCGGCAGGCCGGCGCCGATGGCCGCGGCCATGGGCTCCTCGATGATGTACGCCGGCTTGCGGGCCCCGGCGTACTCGGCGGCCTCCTGGACGGCCCGCTGCTCGACGCCGGTGATGCCCGACGGCACGCAGATCACCATGCGGGGCTTGCCCCAGCGCCGGTTGTGGGCCTTGCGGATGAAGTAGCTGAGCATCTTCTCGCAGATCTCGAAGTCCGCGATGACGCCGTCCTTCAGCGGCCGGATGGCCTCGATGTGGCTGGGCGTGCGCCCGATCATGCGCTTGGCGTCGATGCCGACGGCCACCGGCCGGCCGTCGCGCACGTTGATGGCGATGACCGAGGGCTCGTTGAGCACGATCCCTTTGCCGCGCACGTAGATGACGGTGTTGGCAGTGCCGAGGTCAACGGCCATGTCCCGACCCGTCAGGGAGGAGAAGAAGTTGTCGGGCATGCGATGGGGTCCTCCGCCGTCGCGTGGAGGGCTTGGGCGTAGGTTAACGAACCCCCGGGGGCCCCGGCGCGACCCCTCGCGGCCGACTCAGGAGACCGCGACCTCGCCGTACATGCCGTCGTCGGCGTGCGGCGGACCGGTGCCGTCGGGGGTCTCCGCGGTGGTCCCCTCGGGCACGAAGCAGGCGTAGACCCAGCGTCCGGGCGTGAGGTCGACCACCGCCCCGCTGGTCTCGCCGGGCGCCGTGTAGACCCCGACGCCGTAGCTGGCCGGGTCGATCAGCTTGTCGGCCTCCTGGGGCGGCTGCGCCATGAAGTCCTTCACCGCGATGTCGGTGTCGGGCACCAGCTTGACGAACGCGATCTCGTGGAACTCGCCCGCCGCGCTCTGGTTGGTGAGCAGCAGCACCTGGCGGCCGGCCTTCAGCGTGGCGGGCACACCGGCGAAGGCGTCGTCGGAGGCGGTGGCCGAGATCTGCGTGTAACCGCAGGCCTGGGCCACGTAGGGGTACATGCCCGCTTGGGCGGCGGCGAACTCGGGCGAGTCGAAGGCGGCGGGGTCGCCGCTGCCGGCGGCGGACTCAACCGCGGCCAGCACGGTCTCG
>DASXRH010000586.1:0-2010 GCA_036506715.1 Acidimicrobiales bacterium | reverse complement strand
TGACGGCGGCGAGACGTGATCGGGGTGCCGGCGTCGACGGCGCGGCCTACGCCGGTTGCACCCCGGGGGTGCCGGCCAGGGTCGTCCAGGTGCCGGCCGTGTAGACGGGGGCGTCGGGCGTCGCCGTCGAGTCGACCACCTGGAAGCGGGTGACCGTCTCGGTCTCGGTCATGTCGCACACCATGTAGCCCCGCCGGTGGGTGTCGGCGAAGCGCACGTGGGGCAGCTGCGAGATGAGCTGCTCGGCGATGTCGGCCAGGTTGGGGTCGAAGCTCGAGCTGATCGACGAGCCCACCAGCTCGGTGCCCCGCGCCACGGTCGACGGGCTGCCGTCGGGGTTCTCGTCGACCAGGTCGCCGATGCCGGCGGCGTGGATGTCGCCGGTGATCACGACGGCGTTCTCGACCCCGCCGGCCGCCATCTGGTCGAACAGCCGGGTGCGGGCGGCGGCGTAGCCGTCCCACTGGTCGCGGTTGTAGAACACTCCGGCCAGCGGCATCGACGTCATGACCGTCTGGTTGGCCAGCACGTCCCAGACGGCCTTGGACGAGGCCAGGCTGCCGCCGATCCACGCCTCCTGGTCGGGGCCGAGCATGGTCTGGGCGGCGTCGGTGCGCTCGGGGCAGGTGGGGCCCGAGTCGGCGCCGTCGCCGCACGGCTGGTCGCTGCGGTACTGGCGGCCGTCGAGCACGTGGAAGCGGGCCAGCCGCCCCCAGTCGAACGACCGGTAGATCTGCAGGTCGGGGCCGGTGGGCGGGGGGAGGCGCACGGGCTGGTGCTCCCACCAGGCCTGGTAGGCGGCGGCCCGGCGGGCGGGGAACTGCGGCGCCTCGGCCGGGAACTGGGGGATCAGGCCCGCGTAGTTGTTCTCGACCTCGTGGTCGTCCCAGGTGACGATCCAGGGGCAGGTGGCGTGGATGCCCTGCAGCGCGGGGTCGCCCTTGTACAGCCCGTACCGGTTGCGGTAATCGCCGAGCGTGATGATCTCGGGACTGTTGTTGGGGCGCACGACGTTGCTGCCCACTCCGCCCTCGTAGATGTAGTCGCCGAGATGGAGCACGACGTCGGGGTCGTCGGCCGGGGCGTGGGCCCACAACGGCCAGAAGCCCGACTGCCAGTTCTGGCAGCTGCCGAACAGGAAGCGCATCGGGTCGCGGCTGCCCCGGGCCGGGGCCGTGCGGGTGCGGCCGACGGCGCTGACCTGGTCGCCGACCATGAACCGGTACCAGTACCAGGTGCCGGGATGGAGGCGGGTGACGTCGACGTGGACCGAGTGGGCGAAGGCGGGGGACGCGACGGCGTTGCCCGTGCGGACGATGCGGCGGAACCTGTCGTCGCTGGCCACCTCCCAGCGCACCTGCACGTCGACCGCGGGCATGCCCCCGCCCGCGAGCGGGGCAGGGGCGAGCCGGGTCCAGATCACGACCGCGTTGGGCAGGGGATCGCCCGACGCCACGCCCAGGGCGAACAGGCCCCCGGGCAGCTGGGCGGGTGGCTTGGGCCCGCAGGCCGGCGGCCCGAACCCCATCAGCGGGATGGCCGCCCCCGCGGCCAGCGCACCGGTCAGGAACGTGCGCCGGCTGACGTGCGGTTCATGGGTGGCCGCGCCATCAGGGCGGTCGCCGGCGTGGTCACGATCGGTGGTCATGGCGCCTCCCGCCAGTCGGGGCGTCCCCCCCGGACGCCCACGGGACGGACACTAACCACGCCCAGCGCGCCGTTCCCGTTCCGTGGCGAGTGGAGGCGACGGCGTCCACCGAGCCGGGGGCGGTCCACACGGGCGCGAGCGACGATCAGGTTGGTGCGTCGGGGCCGCGAAAACGCGGTGGCGCCGCCAGGCATGGGCTACCGTGACGCGCAGCCGGGACCCAGCCCTCGGGGCCGGGTCCACCAGGCCTCGCCGACCGCGCGCGGAGTTTGCCTTCGGGTCCCTGCGCGCTAGCATGTTCAGTCGGCTCTCGGCGCAATTGGCTGTTCCACCGCGTCTTTGGCCATCGACCAGTTCGCACG
>DASXRH010000585.1:0-2834 GCA_036506715.1 Acidimicrobiales bacterium | reverse complement strand
GGCGGGGCGCTGGGCGAGGTGTTCGCCGACAAGATCCACAAGCTGATGGACCTGGCCCTCAAGGTGGGCGCCCCGGTCGTCGGCATCAACGACGGTGCCGGCGCCCGCATCCAGGAGGGCGTCGTCAGCCTCGACAGCTACGGGGGCATCTTCTACCGCAACGTGCAGTCGTCGGGCGTCGTCCCCCAGATCAGCGTGATCATGGGCCCGTGCGCCGGCGGCGCCGTCTACTCGCCGGCGATGACCGACTTCGTGTTCATGGTCGAGGACACGTCGTACATGTTCATCACCGGCCCCGACGTGGTGAAGACGGTGACCGGCGAGAACGTCACCCAGCAGGAGCTGGGGGGCGCCATCGCCCACGCCTCCCGCTCGGGCGTGTGCCACTTCACCTCGGCCGACGACGCCTCGTGCCTCGAGGACGTGCGCTACCTGCTCGGCTTCCTGCCCTCCAACAACCTGGAGGAGGCACCGATCGTCGCCACCGACGACGAGCCGGACCGGCTGTGCCCCGAGCTACGCGACATCATCCCCACGTCGTCGAACCAGCCCTACGACATGCGCAGCGTCATCGAGGCCATCGTCGACGACGGCGACTACTTCGAGTACGCCCGCCGGTGGGCGCCCAACATCATCTGCGCCTACGCCCGGCTCGACGGCCACGTGGTCGGCATCGTGGGCAACCAGCCCATGCACCTGGCCGGCGTGCTCGACATCGAGTCGTCCGAGAAGGCCGCCCGCTTCGTGCGCACCTGCGACGCCTTCAACGTCCCCCTCATCTCCCTGGTGGACGTGCCCGGCTTCCTGCCCGGTGTCGACCAGGAGCACGGCGGCATCATCCGGCACGGCGCCAAGCTGCTCTACGCCTTCTGCGAGTCGACGGTCCCCCGCATCCAGGTCGTGACCCGCAAGGCCTACGGCGGCGCCTACGTGGTGATGAACTCCAAGTCGATCGGCGCCGACCTGGCCTTCGCCTGGCCGTCGGGCGAGCTGGCGGTCATGGGCCCGCAGGGCGCGGTCGAGATCGCCTACCGCCGCGAGATCGAGGCGGCGGCCGACCCGGGGGCCCGCAAGGCCGAGCTGGTCGAGGAGTACACCGACCGCTTCGCCAACCCCTACCAGGCGGCCGAGCGGGGCTACGTCGACGACGTGATCGACCCGGCCGAGACCCGGCTCAAGCTCGTGGCCGGGCTCGAGCTGCTGCGGTCCAAGCGCGAAGAGCTGCCCAAGCGCAAGCACGGCAACGTCCCCCTGTAGCCGATGGCCGTGACCGACGACGTCACCGCCTCGGGCGGATCGGGCCTGGCCGTGACCGTGGCCCGGGGCGGCGAGCCCACCGACGAGGAGGTCGCCGCCATCGTGGCCGCCGTCGAGGTGGCCTGGCCGCGCCCCGTGGCCGAGGCGGCGGTCGAGCCGTCGCCGCGCTGGCGGTTCTCGGGCCGGTGGTGGACCAAGCCGGTCCCCCTCCGCCGCAGCCGCCCCTGGTAGCCCGAGCGCCCACCCGGCCCACGCCGCGCGGCGGATCGCCGCCGACCGCGTACCGCCGGGTACGGCACAGCCGTTCGGCGGGCAGGGCGTGCCCTAGTCTGCGGGCCCATGGGCGGCACCCCTCCGGATCCCGGACATCCCAGTCCCTCACCACCCGGGACGGGGCTCCCTCCACCGGGCGGCGGGCCGGACCCCGAGCAGCCGCCCCTGGACGCCCTCCCGGACTACGGCTACGCACCGCGCGAGCGGGCCGGGTTCGGCGCCCGGCTCGGGGCCTTCCTCGTCGACGCCGTCATCGCCGCACTGCTCCTGGTGCCCGCCATGGCCGTCCTCTACTCCGGTCCCACCCGCACAACCACGTGCCGGGTCGAGAACGGCAACGTCACCTTCGGGGACGAGCCCAACGCCCTGTGCAAGGTGCCCACGACCGGGGCCTGGGTGGCGTCGATCCTCCTGCTGATCGCCGCCATCCTGGCGGCCGCCGCGTACTTCGGCCTGCTCGAGGGCGGGCGCACCGGCCAGACCGTGGGCAAGCGGGCCCTCGGCATCAGGGTGGTCGACATCGACACCGAGGGCGAGCTGGGCGTCCGCCGGGGCGTCGGCCGCTACTTCGCCCGCTGGCTGTCCGCCCTCGTCTGCGGCGTCGGCTACCTGTGGATGCTGTGGGACCCGCAGAAGCAGTGCTGGCACGACAAGATCGTGCGCTCGGCGGTCGTGAGGGCCTGAGCTCGCGCCGTAGCCTCGCCGCCATGGACCTGACCACGGTGGCCGACGACGAGGCCGTCCTCCACGACGGCGTGGTGGTGCACCAGTTCGCGGGCCTGGCGCCCGACACCGACTACGAGCGGGAGGGCCGGCCGTTCCGCACCCTGCCCCGGCCGCCGGGCGCACGTCTGGCCACCGTGTGCACGGTCAACGACGTCCACTTCGGCGAGGTCGAGTGCGGCATCCTCAACGGCGTCGACGACGATCCCATCTACACCGCCGCACCCGGCGACGACCCCTACCCCGAGGTGATGAGCCGGGGGGCCATCGCCGACATCAAGGCGGTCGAGCCCGACGCCGTGGTGGTCAAAGGCGACCTGACGTCGATGGGGACCCGGGCCGAGTACCAGGCCTTCCTCAACGCCTACGGGCCGGCCTTCGGCGAGCGGCTGGTGCACGTGCGGGGCAACCACGACGCCTACTTCGGCGAGGACTTCGCCTCGCATGCCCCGGTGTCCGTCGACCTCCCCGGCGTCACGCTGGCCGTGCTCGACACGGCCGTGCCCGGCAAGGCCGGCGGCGGGCTGTCCGCCGAGTCGCTGGAGTGGCTCGACACGCTGGCCGCCGAGGCCGACCGGCCG
>DASXRH010000584.1:0-3902 GCA_036506715.1 Acidimicrobiales bacterium | reverse complement strand
CAGGTAGCTGATGTAGGTCTCGAGCACGCTGGCGTTCCCGGCGAAGTCGTACTCCCACACCGCCTGGAGGATCTGGTCGCGGGTCAGCACCCGGCGTGGGTTCTGCAGGAGGTAGTGCAGCAGCCGGTACTCGGTGGGCGTGAGGTCGACCAGCCGGCCGGCCCGCCACACGTCACGGGTGTCCTCGTCCAGCTGCAGGTCGGCGTACACCAGCTTGCGCTCGCCCGGCCCCGCGCCCGACGAGCGGCGCAGCACGGCCTTGACCCGCTCGATCAGCTCCTCGATGGAGAACGGCTTGGTGACGTAGTCGTCGCTGCCGAGGCGCAGGCCCTCGATCTTGTCCTGGGTGGCGTCCTTGGCGGTGAGGAAGATGATCGGCACCTGGGTGCCGGCCCCCTCGACCAGCCGCAGCCGGCGCGCCACCTCGAACCCGTCGAGGTCGGGGAGCATGACGTCGAGCACCACCAGGTCGGGCCGCCGGGCCTCGATCGAGGCCAGCGCGGCGCGCCCGGTGGCCTGGCGCTCGACCTCGAAGCCGTTGTAGCCGAGACCCATCGCCACCAGCTCGGTGATGTGCTCCTCGTCGTCGACGACCAGGACCAGGGGCTTGCGCGCGGTGTCGGACACGGGCGTCACGGTAACCATGGGCCGCCGGCCGCGGGGTGGTTCCAAGCAACCTCCAAGGAACCCTGAAGACCGCTCGGAGAAGGCGGTCGGATCGTGGGGCCATGTCCGCCCCCGCCGCCGACGCCGGCCTCGCCGCCACCTCGCTGCTGCTGGTCGACCCCCACGTCGTCCGCCGGCCGCCGACGGTCGACGTCGTGATCCCCGTCTACAACGAGGAGGACGACCTCGAACCGTCGGTGCGGCGGCTGCACGACTACCTCACCCGGCGCTTCCCGCTCGACTGGGTCGTGACGATCGCCGACAACGCCAGCACCGACCGGACCTGGGGCATCGCCTGCCGGCTGGCCGCCGACCTCGACGGCGTGCGGGCCGTGCACCTCGACCAGAAGGGCCGGGGCCGGGCGCTGCGGGCCACCTGGTCGACCAGCGCGGCCCGGGTCGTCGCCTACATGGACGTCGACCTGTCGACCGACCTCGACGCGCTGCTGCCGCTGGTGGCCCCGCTGGTGTCGGGCCACAGCGACGTCGCCATCGGCACCCGGCTGGCGCCGAGCGCCCAGGTGGTGCGGGGGCCCAAGCGGGAGGCCATCTCCCGGACCTACAACGTGCTGCTCAAGGCCGTGCTCCGCGCCGGGTTCTCGGACGCCCAGTGCGGCTTCAAGGCCGTGCGCGCCGACGTGGCCCGGGCGCTGCTGCCGCTGGTCGAGGACGAGGGCTGGTTCTTCGACACGGAGCTGCTGGTGCTGGCCGAGCACAACGGCCTGCGCATCCACGAGGTGCCGGTCGACTGGGTCGACGACCCCGACTCCCGGGTCGACGTGGTGCGCACCGCCACCGACGACCTCCGGGGCGTGGCCCGGGTGCTGGGCCGCACGTGGCGGGGCCGGGCCAGCCTCCCCCGGGAGGACACCCGGCCGGCGCCCCGCAGCGACCGCCTGGCCAGCCAGCTGGTGCGCTTCGCGTCGATCGGCGTGGTGAGCACGGTGCTGTTCGGGTTCCTCTTCACCGTGCTGACCGGGCCGCTCGGCCCCGTGGCCGCCGTCGTCGCCGCCATGGCGGTGTGCGCGGTGGCCAACACCGCCGCCAACCGGCGGCTCACGTTCGCGCTGCGGGGCCGGGCCGACCGGCGCCGCCACCTGGCCGCCGGTGCGCTGCTCGGGCTCGTCCCGCTCGGGCTCTCGCTCGGTGCGCTGGGCGTGCTCGGCCTCGCTGGCGTGACGTCGACGGTGGCCCGGCTGGTGGCGGTCACGGCCGCCAACGCCAGCGGCAGCCTGGCCCGGTTCGTGGCCCTGCGGTCGTGGGTGTTCGGCGGCGACCGCGACCGCCGGCTGCTGCGCCGCCTCGGCCGTTACGCCGGCGTGTCGGTGGTCGCCTCGATGACCAGCCTGACCGTGCTCGGCGTCCTGGTGGCCACCGCCGCGCTGAGCCCCGGCAGGGCCAACGTCGTCGCCACCCTGGCCGGGGTGGTCCCATCGTTCGAGCTCAACCGCCGCTGGGTGTGGGGCCGTACGGGTCGCCGCTCGCTGGTGACCGAGGTGCTGCCATTCGTGGCGCTGGCCCTGACCGGCCTTGTGCTGTCGACGGCGGCGGTGGCTGGCGCGGTTCACGTGGCCGACGCCCACGGCGCCGGGGCGGCGGCCCGCACCGTCGTGGCGCTGGCCGCCAACGTCACCGCCTTCGGGTCGCTGTGGGTCGTGCAGTTCCTGCTGCTGGATCGGGTGCTGTTCCGGGTCCGGTCGCCCGTGCTCCCGGCTTGATGGGGCACGATGGGGGTGCGTGACGCTCCGGTCGCGGCTCACCCTCGCTCTCGTACTCCTCACGGCGGT
Organism: Acidimicrobiales bacterium; assembly: GCA_036506715.1. GTDB lineage: Bacteria > Actinomycetota > Acidimicrobiia > Acidimicrobiales > VFJN01 > ZC4RG19. The sequence continues at coordinate 1,449 of DASXRH010000584.1, read as the reverse complement.
GGGGCTCGGCGTCTTCGGCGTCGTCACCTACCGCCTCTACGCGCGCTCGCAGTACGACCAGCTCGACGACCAGCTCCTGTCGTCGGTCCCGCTGGCCACCCGGCTGCTGTTCGAGGAGACCGGGGAGGACCGGGGCCCGGGGGCCGGCAACGCGCCGCCGGGCGGCCCGCCCGCGGTGCTGCCCCGCGGGACGTACGCCCAGCTGCGCCCCCGGACCGGCGACCCCACGACGCTGACCCTCGGCGACAGCGACGTGACCCCCGACCTTCCAGCCGACCTCAGCGGCGGCGACCGGCCCTTCACGGTGGGGTCGACGTCGGGGTCGACCCGGTGGCGGGCGGTGGTCAGCAACGAGTTCGGCGGGGCCACGGTCGTCGTCGCCACCCCCACCACCGAGGTCGAGCGGTCGCTGCACCGCCTCGTGCTGATCGAGGCGTCGGCCTCGGCCACCCTGCTGGTGGTGCTGGCCGCGGGGGCGTGGCTGATCCTGCGGCGCAGCCTCAGCCCGTTGGAGCGCATGGCCAGCACCGCCCGGACGATCAGCGCCGGCGACCTCGGCCGGCGGGTCGACGCGGGGGACACGCGCACCGAGGTGGGTGACCTGGGTCAGGCGTTCAACACGATGCTCGACGACCTTCAGGATGCGTTCGCCGAGCGGGACGCCACGGAGCAGCGGCTGCGCCAGTTCCTGGCTGACGCCTCCCACGAGCTGCGCACCCCGCTGACCTCGATCCAGGGCTTCGCCGAGCTGTTCCGGCTGGGGCCCGACGCCCAGGTCGACCTGCCGGTGATCCTCCGCCGCATCGAGCAGGAGTCCGAGCGGATGGAGGCGCTGGTCGAGGATCTGCTGCTGCTGGCCCGGCTCGACCAGACCCGGCCCATCGACCGCCGGCCGGTCGACCTGGCGGTGCTGGCCGCCGACGCCTGCACCGACGCGGTGGCCCGCGACCGCGAACGCCAGATCACCCTGGAGTCGCCCGACCCGGTGGTCGTCAAGGGCGACGGCGACCACCTGCGCCAGGCCATCGGCAACCTGGTGGCCAACGCCGTCGACCACACCCCGTCCGGCACGCCGATCGAGGTGGCGGTGCGCACCGAGGGCGGCGCCGGGCTGGTGGTGGTGCGCGACCACGGCAAGGGGCTGTCGCCCGAGGCCCGCGGCCGGGCGTTCGACCGCTTCTGGCAGGCCGACGACGCCCGGGCCGGCACGGGGGCCGGGCTGGGCCTGGCCATCGTGGCCGCGATCGCCGACGAGCACGGCGGCTCGGTTACGGGCGACAACGCGCCCGGCGGGGGCGCGGTCTTCACCCTCTGGCTGCCGATCGGCGGCTGAGCCGGCCGCACGGCCCGTCGGTCACTCGGGGGTGGCGGCCGCCGTCAGGGATGCCCCGATCCCTACGGCGCCCGTGCGTCCGCACCGGTGGATCAGTGGTGGAACCCGTGGCGGTG
>DASXRH010000583.1:0-10580 GCA_036506715.1 Acidimicrobiales bacterium | reverse complement strand
CACGGGAGCGTCGGCGCGGACGCTCACGGCGGTGGCCCGGACCCGGCGGTGCCCGTCCCCGGCGGGGACCGCTACCCGGGCCACGGCCCCGTCACCCCGGCCGGGTGTCGACACGGCCGTCCCGCGGCCGCCACGCTGGGCGGGCGATGACCGACGCTGACACCGACACCGGCGCCCCGCCCGGGCCGCCCCCCGCCGCCGGGATGGTCTGGGTCCCCGGGGGCACGTTCGCCATGGGTTCCGACGACCACTATCCGGAGGAGGCGCCGACCCACGCCGTGGCCGTCGGCGGGTTCTGGATCGACCGGTGCGCGGTCACCAACGACGACTTCGCCGGGTTCGTGCGGGCGACCGGGCACGTGACCGTGGCCGAGCGGGCCCCCGACGCCGCCGACTACCCCGGCGCCCGGCCCGACCTGCTGGTGGCGTCGTCGTCGGTGTTCCGCAGGCCCCGGCAGCGGGTGGACCTGGGCAACGCGTACAACTGGTGGTTCTGGGTGCCGGGCGCCGACTGGCGCCATCCCCGGGGCCCGCAGAGCTCGATCAAGGCTCTGGGCGACCACCCCGTCGTCCACGTGGCCTGGGACGACGTCGTCGCCTACGCCGCCTGGGCCGGCAAGGACCTGCCCAGCGAGGCCGAGTGGGAGCGGGCGGCCCGCGGCGGGCTGGAGGGCGCCGAGTACGCCTGGGGCGACGAGCTCACGCCGGGCGGCCGCCACGTGGCCAACGTGTGGCAGGGCGAGTTCCCCCTGCACAACGAGGTGCTCGACGGGTGGGAGTACACCGCGCCGGCCAAGACCTTTCCGCCCAACGGCTACGGCCTGTTCCAGGTGTGCGGCAACGTCTGGGAGTGGACGGCCGACTGGTACCAGGACCACGCCGCCGGTCCGGTCGCCGACCACCCGTGCTGCGCCGTGGCCGACCCCCGGGGCGGCACCCGCGAGGCCAGCCTCGACGGCGGCGACCCCACCGCCGTGCCCCGCCGCGTGATCAAGGGTGGGTCCCACCTGTGTGCCCCCAACTACTGCCGGCGCTACCGGCCGGCTGCCCGCATGGCCCAGGCGGTCGACACGTCGACGTCCCACCTGGGGTTCCGTTGCATCGTACGCCCCTGACCCGACCGTGAATCTCGGCTAGATCAGCTCGAGCTCGCGGCCGCGCAGCACCGCGTCGCGCCGGCCCTCGACCCCCAGCTTGCGGTAGACGGCTTTCAGGTGCGATTTCACGGTGTTGATCGACAGGTGGAGGCCGTCGGCGATCTCCGCGTTCGACATCAGCGTCGGCAGGAACTGCAGCACCGCCGTCTCCCGCTCCGTGAGGGTCTCGACCGGGCTGCCGGCCGGCGCCCGGCGGAGGTGGTCGAGCAGGTCGAGGGCCAGGCCCCGGTGCTCGACGTCGACGGTCTCGCGCTCGAGCAGATCGGTGAGGGCCGGAGCGTGGTCGAGCAGCGGTGCCCGCACCCCCGACGCCGCCACCAGGCCGAGCGCCTCCCGCAGGTGGGCGCGTGCCTCGTCCTCGTCGCGGCCGGCAGCGGCGGTGATGGCGGCCATTGTCAGGGCCTCGATGACCGTGCGCAGGTGGACGGCCGACCGGTTGCCGGCCAGCGCCCGGTCGAGGGCGGCGCGGGCCGCGTCGGGGGCGCCCCGGGCGAGCTCCTGGCGGGCCCGGACGACGGCCCGCTCGCTGGGCCCGCCCACCGCCACCAGCCGGCGCTGGGGGTCGACGACCTCCAGCGCGCCGCAGGCGATGAGCGCCTGGGCGGCCAGCGGGTGGGCGGCGGTGGCGGTGTCGAGCCAGGCGGTGTGGGGGCTCGACCCGCCCAGCGCCGCCTGCAGCGTGCTCAGCACGACGGCCAGGGGCCGGGCCGCCACCCGCCCCACGTCGCCGGCGGCGGCCAGGTGGGCGGCGGCGCCCCGGCGCTCGCCCCGCTGGGCACAGGTCAGCGCCCGGGCCAGGTGGGCGGCGAGCAGCGCGGTGGGCCGCAGCTCGGCCGGATCGACGGCGAGCACCGCCGCCGTCCGCCGCTCGGCGCCGGCCAGGTTGCCGTTGGCCGCCTCGACCACCGCCAGCACGCCCGCGGCCTCGGCCCACACCCAGTCGTCGTCGGGCCCGTCGGACAGCGCCCGCAGTGCGGCCACCGCGGCGTCGAACCGGCCGTCGTCGACGTCGGCCTCGGCGCCCCGCAGCCGGGCCAGGTGGCGGAGGGCGGGGGCGGTGCCGGTCGCGTCGTGGCCCGCCTCGCCGGCGGCGGCCAGGGCCGAGGCGGCCCGCCGTGATCGCACGTCGGCCCCGAAGGCCCACCCGTGGTTGAGATCGAGCAGCCGGCGGCGGGCGGCCCGGGCCCCGTCGGGATCGGCGGTCCCCCCGCCCTGGCCGTCGAGCGGGCCGACCAGGTCGTCGACCCGGGTCCGGTGGAGATCGGCGTCGTCGCGCCCGCCCCGGGCGCAGGCCCGGGCCGCGGCCACGACGGCCAGGTCGGCGGTGCGGCCGACGACCGCCGGCGGTACGTCGGCCACCGGGTCGGGGTGGGGCTCGGCGTCGTCGAGGGCGGCCACCAGCCACCGTTCGGCGGCCAGCCGGCCCACCAGCTCCCAGTCGCCGGCCTGCCGGGCGTGGCGCTCGGCGTCGGCCGGGTGGCCGTGCGCCAGCGACCAGGCGGCCGCCCGCCGGTGCAGCTCGCCCACCAGCTCCGGGTGGCGGCGGCGCAGGCTGGCCCGCAACAGGTCGGCGAACAGCGTGTGGTAGCGGTACCAGCCGCCGTCGGACACGTCGATGAGGAACACGCCGCTGCGCTCGAGGTCGTCGAGGCGCTCGCAGGCGGCGGCGTCGTCGGCCAGCACGGCGGCCAGGCCGGGGGTGAGCCGGTCGACGACGCTGGTGCGCAGCAGGAAGTCCTGGGTACCAGCGTCCTGGCGGTCGAGCACCTCCTCCAGGAGGTAGTCCGCGACGGCCGCCTCGGTGGCGGTGGCACTGCGCACCAGCTCCCGGCGGTCGAGCGCGGCGTCGAGCGCGCCGACGGCCAGGCGCAGTCCGGCGATCCACCCCTGGGTCCGGTACCACAGCGCCTGGACGTCGTCGTGGCGCAGGTCGATCCCGTAGGCGGCGAAGAGCTCGGCGGTCTCGGTCACCGAGAACTCCAGGTCGGCGTTGCGGATCTCGCCCAGCCGGCCGTCGAGCCGCAGCCGACCGAGGGCCACCGGCGGGTCGGCCCGGGCGCACAGCACCAGCGACAGGTTGGGCGGCGACCGGTCGAGGAGGTGGCGCAGGGTGCTCAGCGCCTCGGGGGAGCGCAGCTCGTGCACGTCGTCGAGGACGAGCACCCACAAGCCGCCGGGCACGGCCCCGAGCGCCTGGTCGACGATGGCGGCGTCGGACCGGCGGCGGCGGGCCGGCGCCTCGGGCACGCCCGTCATCGAGGCGAGGGCGGCGGCGGCCGACCGGGCCAGGCGGCCCGGCTCGTTGGCCCGGCCGTCGAGGCCGACCCAGGCGGCCGGTTGGTCGACCGACCGCAGCCACGAAGCGACGAGCGTGGTCTTTCCTGCGCCGGGCAGGCCCGAGACCAGCGTGATGTGCCGGCGCTCGGCGTCGTCGAGGAGGGCCTCGAGGCGGGGGCGGCGCACCAGGGGGTGCGGCAGCGCGGGGACCCGGTGGTGGGGAGTGACCGGGCGGGCGATGAGGGACACGGCGACCCCCTCAGGTGCGACGCGGCGGGCGGACGCTCGACGGTTGGCATGATGTCGAACTTCGTCTCGTCGTGCCTCACCCACTCGGGGTGATATCGCCCGGGTGAGTGACCGTGAGTGCACGGTCCGGGACGATCAGTCGGCGAACACGTCCCGCAGCTTGGTCTCCTCGTCGGTGGACAGGCTGGTGTGGATGAGCTGGGGCGACTGGCCTTCGAACGCGGCCCGGACCTTGTCGAGCACCGCGTCGCTCGACAGGACGAAGAGGGCGGACGTCCCCGGGGTGATCTCCTTGCGCACCGACGCGATGAACTCGTCGTCGATGCCCACGTCGGCCAGCGACCCACCGATGGCCCCGGCGGCGGCGCCCACGGCCATGCCCAGCAGGGGTACGAAGAACAGCAGGCCGAACAGCAGGCCCCAGAACGACCCCGACAGCGCTCCCGCCCCGGTCAGGCTCGCCAGCTGTCGGGTCGTGGGCTTCTTGCGATCCGCCGGCCACGAGACGGTGGCGGCGTCGTGCACGGTGATCAGGCCTTGCTGCGACAGCTCGACGAGCGTCCTCTCGGCGTCACCGGCGCCCTCGGGCGTCGCGAACTTCCACACGGTGAGGGTGGCCATGAGGTTCTCCTCGGTCGGGGCTCGGCCTTTGATGGTGCCTACGACACGATGGGTGCTCCATCACCCACATGAGGTGATCTGGACCGGCCCGGGTCACGGGGCGTCCTCCAGCGGGGAGAAGTCATCCCACGCGGCCGCCTCGTCCCGCCGGCGGTTGCGCCGGCCCCGGCCGCCCGGGGCGGCGTGGGCGGGCGGGGGCCCCTCGGGCCCGCCGCCGTCCGCCACCGGGTCCTCGCCGATGCGGCGGTAGCTGTGGCCGACCACGTCGTCGCCGGCGCCCAGCACCAGCGCCGCCAGCGCGGTGGTGACCGGCACCGACAGCACGAGCCCGATCGAACCCACCAGCATGCGGATGATCTCCACCGCGATGAGCTCGCTGGCCAGCAGCCGGCCCACGGGCTGGTCGCCCTGGGCGAAGAACAGCAGGAGCGGCAGCGAGGCCCCGGCGTAGGCCAGCACCAGGGTGTTCACCGTCGACGCCACGTGGTCGCGGCCGACGGTGGTCGCCTCCCGGTACAGCAGCCGGGCGCCGAGGCCGGGGTTGGCCCGGCGCAGGGCGGCCACGATCGACACCTGGCTCACCGTCACGTCGTCGAGCACACCGAGGGCGCCCACCACGATGCCCGCCACCAGCAGGCCCCGCAGGTCGAGCGCCGACGCCGTCACCCGCAGCGTCTGGGACCGGTCGTCGGCCAGGCCCGACAGGTGCGTGGCCTCGGCGACCGCGAAGGCCAGCCCGGCGGTCACGGCCAGGCTGACCAGCGTCCCGGCCAAGGCCACCGTCGTGCCCGTGTTGACCCCGTGGGCCAGGTAGAGGGCGATGAACCCGATGACCACCGTGGCCGCCAGCGCCACCGGCACCGCCGGCTGGTCCCGCAGCAGCGCCGGCACCAGGAAGGCCACCAGCACCGCACCGCTGGCCGCCAGCCCCGCCAGCGCCCGGACGCCCTGCCACCGGCCGAAGGCCACGACCACCACGACGAAGGCCGCGAGCAGCCACCACAGCGGCGTCGACCGCTGGGCGTCGAAGTACGAGTAGCGGAAGTCATCGGGCGCGGTGGGGACGTCGCGCAGCACGACCTTGTCGCCGGCGTGGAGCTCGGGCACCTCGAACTGGGTGGACTGGACCTGGAAAGTGATCTCGTCGCCGTCGTCGGGCCCCGAGGTCAGCCGGGCGGTGACCACCTGGCAGGGCGCGGGCGCGTCGATCTCGGGGTTCTGGCAGGTGTCGGTGTCGACGGAGCGCACGGTGGCGTCGACGTAGTCGTTGGGCTGGGTGCCCAGGTCCGGGGCGGCGCCCCGGGGCCAGAAGGCGATCATGCCGAGCGCCGCCAGCGCCCCCGCGACGACGACGGCCAACGTCAGCCAGCGGGCCGGGCCGCGGCGCTGTGCCGTCATGGGCAACCTCCCGGGAGCGATGCGGTCGGGAACGGGCGCGCGGCCCGTCCCGCGGGACGTTACGCGAGCCCGGTCCGCCGGTGGCGGTCCTCCGGCCCAGACGGGACGTCGACGGTGCCCTCCGCCAGCGGCAGCGCCACCCCCGCGGGGCGGGGCAGGGGGGTCGCTCACTCGCCGCGGGTGAGGACAACCCGGCCTCCCGCCACGTAGGCAGGGCCGACACGCTCCGTCCTCCCAGGAGGTGCCATGTCCCTGGAACGCAAGCTGCTCGCCGAGGTCCTCGGCACGCTGTGGCTCGTGCTCGGCGGCTGCGGCAGCGTGGTGCTCGCCACCAACTTCATGCCCGAGACCAACCTGGGCATCGGCTTGGCGGGCGTGGCGCTCGCCTTCGGCCTGACCGTGCTGACGGGGGCCTACGCGTTCGGCCACATCTCAGGCGGGCACTTCAACCCGGCCGTCACGCTGGGCGTGCTCACCGCCCGGCGCATCGAGGCGCGGGAGGCCATCGCCTACATCGTGGCCCAGCTGGTCGGCGCCGTCATCGGCACCGGGATCATCGTCATCATCGCAAACGGCGTGGACGGGTTCTCCGTCGGCCTCGGCCGGGGCGAGAGCGACCTGGCCATCAACGGCTGGGCCAACCTGTCCCCCGGCGGCTACGACTTCTGGGCCGCGCTGGTGACGGAGATCGTGATGACGTTCTTCTTCCTGGTCGTCATCCTCGGCGTCACCGGCAAGGAGGCGCCCATCGGCTTCGCGCCCCTGTCGATCGGCCTCACCCTCACGTTGATCCACCTCATCAGCATCCCGGTGACCAACACGTCGGTGAACCCGGCCCGCTCGACCGGCCCGGCGCTGTTCGTGGGGGGCGAGGCGCTCGAGCAGCTGTGGTTGTTCTGGCTGGCCCCGATCGTCGGCGCGGTGCTGGCCGGCCTGCTCCACCACTACGTCATCGAGGAACGGGCCGTCACTGTCGAGGGCTACGGCTGACCCGCTCGCCGGCCGGGTCGAGGATGCGGCGCGGGTGGCGGCCGTCGACGTAGCCGAGGAACGGGGGGTAGACGTTGTAGCCCAGCAGCTCCTGGAGGCGGGGTGGCAGGTCGCGGGCGACGTCGGGCGGGACGGCCACCAGCTGGGTCTCCTGCGGGCGCAACCACGAGACCACGTACTCCAACAGCAGGCCGGGCCGCGGCTGGTCGGTGGTGTTGGCGCCGCCGCTGTGCCACAGGCCGCCCAGGTAGATCAGCACCGAGCCGGCGGGCATGGTGGCCGCGACGGTCTCGTGGCCGTCGGGGGCGGGGCGGCGGTCCTCGGGCCAGCGGTGGCTGCCGGGGATGAGCCGGGTGGCGCCGTTGGCCGCGGTGAAGTCGCACAGCGCCCACATGCTGTTGACCACCACCGGGGCGTGGGGGCGGGGGATGGGGTAGACGTCCTCGTCGCGGTGGAGGACCTGCGCCTTCTCGCCCGGACCGATCTGCAGCGCCACCGGGGCGGAGAACTGGTAGTGGTCGCCGAGGGCGTGGTCGAGGGCGCCGAGCAGCAGCGGGTGGACGGCCAGGTCGTCGAACGCGCGGGTCTTGGCGTAGACGGCGTAGACCCGGCGGGTGTGGAAGCCCTCGAACGCGTTGCGCCCGGTGGGGGTGGCGGCGAACAGGTCGGCGAGGGCGTCGAGCCGCCCGTCCACGTCGTCGGCGGCGAGCAGGCCCTCGACGAGCGCGTAGCCGTGGTCGTCGAGCGAGGCGGCGACGTCGTCGCCCGTGGCGCCGGACGCCAGCCGGACCAGGTCCATCGGCGCCGACGGTAGCCGGGCGGCGCCCACCCCCACCGTTCACCCGCCGCCGGGACGACGGACACATGGCCGCAACGACACGGACGTAGCCTGGTGGCAGTGGTGAACGGGGCACGCAACGAACCGGCTGACGTCAACTCCCGGTTGATGTCGCCGCTGAAGCCGCATGTGATCGTGCTGTTCGGCGCCACCGGCGACCTGGCCCGGCGCAAGCTGCTGCCCGGCCTGCTGCGCCTGGCCATGGCCGGGCTGGTGCCCGACGTCCGCATCGTCGGCACCTCGCTCGACGACATCGACGACGAGACCTTCCGCGCCATGGCCCTGCAGTCCTGCGAGAAGTTCTCGTCCCGCGCGGTGGCCGAGGAGGACTGGGCGGACTTCGAGCAGAAGCTCTCCTTCGTCTGCCAGGGCAGGGGCCCGGCCGCCCTGGCCCGGGCGGTGGCCACGGCCGAGGAGGAGCTGGGCGGCGAGTGCCAGCGCCTCCACTACGCCAGCGTCCCGCCGGGTGCCGCCCTCGAGGTCGTGCACATGTTGGCCGAGGCCGGGCTGGTCGTGCGGTCCCGCATCGTGATGGAGAAGCCGTTCGGCACCGACCTGGCCAGCGCCCGGCGGCTCAACGCCTCGCTCCACGAGGTCTTCAGCGAGCGGCAGATCTACCGCATCGACCACTTCCTGGGGAAGGAGGCGGCGCAGAACATCCTGGCCTTCCGGTTCGCCAACGGGCTGTTCGAGCCGATCTGGAACCGCGTCCACATCAACCACGTGCAGATCGACGTGCCCGAGACGATGGGGCTCGACTCCCGCATCGCCTTCTACGAGAAGACCGGGGCCTACCGCGACATGGTGGTGACCCACCTGTTCCAGGTGCTGGCGTTCATGGCCATGGAGCCGCCCACCGAGTTGGCCCCCGGGCCCATCACCGAGGAGAAGAACAAGGTCTTCCGGTCGCTGCTGCCGATCGAGCCGGGCGACGTGGTGCGGGGCCAGTACCTGGGCTATCTCGACGAGCCGGGGGTGACGGCCCACTCCGAGACCGAGACGTTCGTCGCATTGCGGTGCCAGCTCGACAACTGGCGCTGGGCCGGGGTGCCGTTCTTCCTCCGGACCGGCAAGCGCATGGCCGAGGGGGCCCGCATCATCTCCATCGCGTTCCGGGAGCCGCCGAAATCGATGTTCCCCGCCGGCTCCGGCGTGGGCGGCCAGGGGCCTGACCACCTGACCTTCGACCTGGCCGACGCGTCGAAGCTGTCGCTCTCGTTCTACGGCAAGCGGCCGGGACCGGGAATGAAGCTCGACAAGCTCAGCCTGCAGTTCGCCCTGCACGAGACCGGCCGCGAGGACGACGTGCTCGAGGCCTACGAGCGGCTCATCTACGACGCCATGAGCGGCGACCACACGCTGTTCACCACGGCCGACGGCATCGAGCGGCTGTGGGAGCAGTCGACGCCGCTGCTCGAGAACCCGCCGCCGGTGCGGGTCTACGCGCCGGGCTCGTGGGGGCCCAACGCCATCCACCAGCTCATCGCCCCCCACGCCTGGCGGCTGCCGTTCGAGCGCCCCTGGCGCACGGTGTAGGCCGTCACGGGTCGGGATCCAGGCCGTCCGTCAACCGCGGAAACCCGGCGGGGACGGGCAGCACCGGCCGTAGCCTCGGGTCCCATGGATCCAGGGCCGACCGCGACGCCGCCCGCCGCCCCCGAGGCCGTGCCCGACCCCCGCCCGCCCCTGGTGCGGCTGTGGCGCTACGCGGGTGGGCACCGGCGCACCGTGGTGGCCGCCATCGGCTTCAGCGTCCTCAACAAGCTGGCCGACGTCATGCCCGAGCTGCTCATCGGCGCGGCCGTCGACGTCGTGGTCCAGGGCAGCGACTCGATCGTCGCGCGGGTGCTCGGCATCGACGACCAGTTCACCCAGCTGCTGGCGCTGGCCGCCATCAACGTCGTGGTGTGGCTGATCGAGTCGGCCAGCGAGTACGTCGCCAACCTGCTGTGGCGCAACCTGGCGCAGACCATCGAGCACGAGGCCCGCATGGACGCGTACCGCCACGTCCAACGGCTGGAGCTGGCGTGGTTCGAGGACCAGTCGACAGGCGGGCTGCTCACCATCCTCAACGACGACGTCAACCAGCTCGAGCGGTTCCTCGACATGGGCGCCTCCGAGATCATCCGCACGCTGGTCAACGTCCTGTTCGTCGGCGTCGTGTTCTTCGTGGCCGAGCCCATCCTCGGCGTGGTCGCCTTCCTGCCCATCCCGCTGATCGTGTGGGCGTCGATCCGCTACCAGCGCCGGCTCGAGCCCCGCTACACCGAGGTGCGGGCGGCGGCCGGCGACCTCGGGGCGCTGCTGGCCAACAACGTGTCGGGCATCGCCACCATCCGGTCGTTCACGGCCGAGGAGCGCGAGTCGCAGCGGGTCGGGGTGGCCAGCCAGGCCTACCGGGAGGCCAACCGCGAGGCGATCCGGCTGTCGTCGGCGTTCATCCCGCTGATCCGCATGGCCATCCTCGCCGCCTTCACCGTGACGCTCATCGTCGGCGGGCGGGCGGCGCTCAACGGGTCGATGGAGGTCGGCGTGTTCTCGGTGCTGGTGTACATGACCCAGCGCCTGCTGTGGCCGCTGACCCGCCTGGGCGAGACGTTCGACCTGTACCAGCGGGCCATGGCCTCGACGCGGCGCATCCTCGACCTGCTGGCCGTCGAGCCCACCATCGTCGACGGCCCGGGCGCGCTGCCGCGGCCGGTGACGGGCGAGCTGCGGTTCGACGACGTGCGGTTCTCGTACGGTCCGGTGGGCCAGGGGGCGACCGGCACCAACGGGTCGGGCGACGGCCCCGGGCACCGGCTGGTGCTCGACGGCTTCGATCTGGTGGTGCCGGCCGGCGAAACCCACGCCATCGTGGGCTCGACCGGGGCCGGCAAGTCCACCGTGGTCAAGCTGCTGCTGCGGCTGTACGAAGCGACCGGCGGCACGATCCGGCTGGACGGCGTGCCGGTCGACGAGGTGCCGCTGGCCGAGCTGCGGCGGGCCGTCGGCTACGTGGGGCAGGACGTGTTCCTGTTCCAGGGGACGGTGCGGGAGAACCTGGCCTA